>DATJOU010000236.1:0-22451 GCA_035506775.1 Solirubrobacteraceae bacterium
CAGCGGATGAGCTGACATGACCCCTCCCGATCCCCCCTTCACCGAGGAGCACGAAGAGCTGCGGGGGTCCGTCGGGGGGTTCATCGAACGGGAGCTGGCACCCCACGCGGAGACGTGGGAGCGGGAGCACTGGTTCCCCGACGAGGCGTTCGCGAAGATGGCCGCCCAGGGGCTGTTGGGGCTCAAGTACCCCGAGCAGTACGGGGGTCAGGGGGGCGACTACCTCCACGAGGCGGTCCTGTGCGAGGAGATGGCGAGGGTGGGGTCGGGGGGCACCGCGGCGGGGCTCGGGGCCCACATCAACATCGCCACCCCCCCGATCTGGAAGTTCGGGACCGAGGAGCAGAAGCAGCGGTACCTGGTTCCGGGGATCCGGGGTGAGCGGATCGGTGCGCTCGGGATCACCGAGCCGGGGGCAGGGTCGGACGTGGCCGCCATCACCACCCGGGCCGAGCGCGTGGACGGGGGGTGGGTGGTGAACGGGGAGAAGACCTACATCACCAACGGGGTCCGGGCCCACTTCATCGTGACCGCCGTCAAGACCACCAAGGAGGGAGGCCATCACGGGATCTCCTTCCTGATCGTGGACCGCGGGGAGGGGGTCACCTCCTCGGCCCTCCAGAAGCTCGGGTGGCACGCCTCCGACACGGCCACGATCAGCTTCCAGGACGTGTTCGTCCCCGAGGACAACCTGCTCGGGGAGCTCAACGACGGCTTCAAGCTGATCATGGCCAACTTCCAGTGGGAGCGCCTGGCGATGGCGTTGGGGGCGGTCGGTGCGATGAAGCTGGCGTGGGAGCGGACTGCCGCCTTCGCCCGCGAGCG
The DNA here is from genome assembly GCA_035506775.1 of Solirubrobacteraceae bacterium. Classification (GTDB taxonomy): domain Bacteria; phylum Actinomycetota; class Thermoleophilia; order Solirubrobacterales; family Solirubrobacteraceae; genus Palsa-744. Next base: position 826 of record DATJOU010000236.1, read on the forward strand.
GGTCACCTTCGGGAAGCCCCTGTCCGAGCACCAGGCCATCCGCCACAAGCTCGCCGACCTCGCCACCACCGTCTACACCTGCCGCTGCGTCACCTACGACGCCCTCCGCCGCTTCGTCGCCGGGGAGGAGCCCTTGAAGGAGGTCACGATGGCCAAGCTCGCCACCCAGCGTGCGTCCTTCGAGCTGATGGACGCCTGCCTCCAGATCCACGGGGGAGCCGGGTACATGAGGGAGTACTGGGTCGAGCGGGCCGCCCGCGACGCCCGCCTGGGGCCCATCGGAGGGGGCAGCGACGAGATCATGCGCGAAATCCTCGGCCGCACGCTGGCCCTGTAGGCCCACCCCTCCGAAGCTGAACAAACGTCCGCAACGCTCAAGGGCCCACCGGGGCGGGCCGATACGCGCCCCGTGGAGACCTCGCGCCCCGTTCGCGCCACCCTCCTGCTCGTGGCCACCCTCTGCCTGCTCGCCCCGGCCTCCGCGTTCGGCGCGACCCATGGGGGCCGAGCCCACGCCCACCGGGCCTGCCGGCGAGCACACACGGTGAAGAAGGCCGGCAAGCGGGCCCACCGGTCCAAGACCTCGAAGGGCTGCTCGGGGAAGAGCCGCGCCCAGCACAAGGGGTCGGGGCGCCGGCACCACCACGTGTCCCACACCACCCACGTGACGATCCCGATCGACGGGGAAGCCTGCCAGGACACCACCCTGATCCCCACCGAAGCCGACGTGGAACTCGTCCGGGCGGCCACCCTGTGCCTGATCAACCGCGAACGAACCCACTCCGGGGAGCAGCCCCTGAGGGCCAACGGGGACCTCGAGAGCTCCGCCCAGGGACACTCCACGAGCATGTCCGTACACGGGTACTTCGAACACGTCTCCCCGGGCGGGTCCACCCCCCTCTCCCGGATGCGGGAAAGCGGGTACCTGTCGAGCTCCACCCTCGGATACGAACTCGGGGAGAACATCGCCTGGGGGAGCTACACCGACTCCACCCCCTCCTCGATCGTGGCGGCCTGGATGGCCTCACCTCCCCACCGGGCGAACATCCTCCACGGCGGCTTCCGCGACACCGGGATCGGGATCTCCCCCCACCTCCCCTCCAGCTTCGCGGAAGGCCAGCCCGGCGCCATCTACACGCAGGACTTCGGCGTCATCCTCGGCCCCTAGACGGGCTGCGAGTAGCTATAACTTCCGCTCCCCCAACCACCACCACAAGCGAGGGAGCAATGGGAGTACTCGACGGGAAATCTGCGATCGTCACCGGCTCGGCACGCGGGATCGGTCGCGCCACCGCGGAGCTGCTCTCCGAGCAGGGCGCCCAGGTCCTGATCAACGACCTCGACGGCGACGTCGCCGAGCAGGCCGCATCCGAGATCAAGGGCGAGACGGCGGTGTTCGCCGGCGACCTCACCAAGCCCGGAGCCGCCGACAAGCTGGTCCAGCAGGCCATCGACTCCTTCGGGAAGATCGACATCATCGTCAACAACGCCGGCTACACCCTCGACGCTCCCGTCCACAAGATGTCCGACGAGGCCTTCCAGGCGATGCTCGACATCCACACGATCGTCCCCTTCCGCGTGATCCGGGCCGCCGCCCCCCACCTCCGTGAGCCGGCCAAGAAGGAGCGCGAGGAAGGACGCGAGGTGTTCCGCAAGATCGTCAACATCTCCTCCACCTCCGGCACCTTCGGCAACGCCGGCCAGGCCAACTACTCCTCCGGCAAGGCCGGAGTGGTGGGCCTCACGAAAACGGTCGCCAAGGAGTGGGGTCAGTTCAAGGTGAACGTCAACGCGGTCGCCTTCGGCTTCATCGACACCCGCCTCACCCAGGCCAAGGTGGACGACAACACGATGGAGATCGACGGCCAGACGGTCCAGCTCGGGATCCCCGAGCAGATGCGCCAGATGGCCGCCATGATGATCCCCCTCGGTCGCCCCGCCACCCCCGAGGAGGCGGCCGGTGGTGTCTTCTTCCTCTGCTCACCGTGGTCCAACTATGTCCACGGCCAGACCCTCCACGTCACCGGAGGGGTGTTCGGGGGGATGACGGGCTGAGCGCCGCGGGCGAGGACCTGTGAGTCCGATTGACGTCGTCTCTGCCCTCTGGTTACGATCGGCCTTGATCGGCTTTGATCGCGGATGGGAGGAGCAATGGAGAGACGGAGCGGGATTGCCGGACCGTGCATCGTCGTGGCCGTCGCCCTGAGCGCGGTCATCGCGGCGACCGCCCAGGCCTCTCCAGAGATAGTCAGCTGCTACAAGACGGTAAAGGTCGAAGGGGTCTACAAAGGCCACTACAAGAACAAGACCTGCACCGAGAAAGCCAGCGAAGAAGAAGTCGACCTCGGCGGCAGGGCCAACAAGTACGAATTCGACGCCGGTGAGAAATGGACGGTGAAGGGCAAGACCGTCAAGCTCGTCTCTGCGGAAGTGGACGTCGTCTGCTCCAAGAGCGCCGGCTCGGGCACCGTATTGACCCCGACGCAGCTCTCGGGGGTCTTCAGGTTCAACGGCTGCACGGAACGGTCCAGCGAACCGCTACCCATAGGATGCAACACCTACCCGGAATCGCTTGAAAAGGACGAAATCAACACCAGGCGGCTGATCGGGGTGATCGGCGAAGGCGCCGGCGGAGAAGTGCTCGTGTCGTTCACGCGCCAGGCCGGCACCGAACCGGCCCCCCAGGAGTCGTTCGCCGAGTTCCAGTGCGGCGGACCGGTCACCTCGTTCAATATCTACGGCACGCTTTCCGGGAGGTGGACCGAAGCGGTCAACAAGACGACCAAGAAGGGTGGCATCGACTTCGCCGTCGGTACCGGCGAACAGGCGCTGATCGAGCAGTTCTCCAACCCCATCAGCGACGAACTCGAAGAAGATCCGGCCACCCTCGAATCCACGCAGTCGTACAAGTTCGCCGACAAGTACGAAATGCGCCAGGAATAACGGCGCAACCGTCACGAACGGTTGGCGGAAGGCACCGCTCGCCCGCCACCGCATAGGTCGAGCACGCACCCCGAGAAGTAGGACCCGGCCGGAGAGGCGAGGTACGCGCAGAGGGCGGCCACCGTGTCGGGTGAGGTGTCCGGCCCGGGGTTGATCGCGACCGTCGTGATCCGGTGGCGGGCCCACTCGATGGAGGTCGTCCGGGCGAGGTTCTCGAGCGCCGCCCGGGTGGCCCGGGAGCAGGTCAGCCTGTCCGGCGAGGCCCCGTCCTCGGGCGGGGCGAGGAACACGATCCGGCCCGCCCGCTGCTGCTCGATCATGGCAGCGGCCACCACCCGCGTCACCTCCCACGTCACGTGCAGGGCCCGCGAGAGCGCGTCTCGCCCCGGGCCCGTGCCGGCCGTGGCGGCGAACGAGCCGGCCCCGTCCACGACGAGCACGTCGGGCGGGCCCTCCTCCCGCAGCCGCTGTGCCAGCGACTCCTCGTCCGCTACCGGCAGGGCACACTCCGAGAGGGAACCCGACAGCGCCCCGGGCCCGTCGGCGAGGGCCTTCCGCAGCAGCGGCGAAGTCCCCCCGCGTTCGCCGGCGAGCATCATCGTGACCCCGTCGAGCAGGTCGGGGCGCAGCAGGTCGGTGGCGGAGACGGTTCCGATCCTCGGGCCTCGGGACCTCAGTCGGCGAGCGGCGCCTCGTGCGCCGCGACCCGGGTCCGCAGTTCGAAGTACATGACCGCCGCCCCCAGCGCCGGGAGCGGTGCGCTCAGCACACCCACGATCACCCACGCCACGATCCCCACCGCCGTCCCCGCCGAGGCGGCCACCGCCACGATCACGTTCCCCACCACCGCCACCAGCACCACCAGGATCACGATCACCGCGAACACCCGTAGCCCGTTCCCGGCCACCAGCAGGCGGCTTCGCCTGAGGGCGGGGAACACCCCCGGGTTCTCGATCACCACCACCGGGGCGGCCACCGACCACAACGTGAGCAGGATCAGGCCCGGGATCACGAACAGGACGAACCCGGCCGCGATCCCGAGCGCGGCAGCCACGCCGACGAGGATCAGCTGGCCGAGAACCGGGGTGGCGGATCGCAGCAGCTGCCCGGCGGTGGCGTCACGGCGCCCGTCCTGGACGTCGGCCACCAGCCTCACCACGATCCCCGTGAACAGGGTCACGGCGACGAAGTAGATCGTGAAGGCCACCACCGCCAACCCCGACCCTTCCCGTACCAGCAGCCCGGCCACGATCCCGGTGAGCACGAACACGGCCGCCGCCGCCGGCATCAGCACCGAGGCCTGCTCGACGTAGATCTCGAAGACCCGGCGGATCACCCCCCCGACGTCGAGCCGAGCGTCCACGGCGAGCCCGCCCCCCCCCGTTCTGTCAGCGCGCCGAGGTCGGCGCGGTGGTGGGCGGCGTCCCTCCCCCTGCCTGCTCCCGGACCCTGCGCATGATCCCCTTGCGCCCGTACTGCTCGAGACCGGAGTAGAGGCGCTTGATCTCGGCCTGGATCCCGTCGGCGACCGCCTGCTGCTGCTCGCGGGTGGATCCCTCGAGCACCTCCCACCGCATCGGCTCTCCGAACTGGACCGTCACCTTCGGGAACTGCAGTCGCTTCCAGTTGCGCACCCGCTGGGACCCGTGGATCGCGATCGGCACCACCGGTGCCCCGCTCTCCAGCGCCAGCCGCCCGATCCCCGGCTTGGCCTGGTCGGCGAGCTTCCCGGTCCGTGACCGCCCACCTTCGCAGTACATCGCCACCACTCCCCCCCTCCCGAGGATCGTCTCGGCGGTAATGAACGTCTCCTCGTCTCGGGCTCCCCGGCGCACCGGGAAGGAGCCCCCGTTGTAGAAGACCCACTGGAGCGGGAACTTGAACATCTGCGACTTGGCCATGAAGTGGATCTTCCGCCGCAGGAAGCACCCCATCAGGAAGTGGTCCATGAACGAGAAGTGGTTGGGGGCCAGGATCACGGGGCCGGCACCGGGGACGTTCTCGACCGAGATCGGCCGCGTGCGCAGGAGCGTGTACGCGTACAGCGACACCCCCACCCTCACCGTCTCGTACACGTAGTTCGGTTCGGTCGTGCGGACGTGCTCGTGGAAGCGGTCGAAGTACTCCTTCGGACGCGGGTCCCGGTACACCTGCTCGCGCATCGACGCGAGGTCGTTCGGCTGGCTCATCCTGTTCGCAATACCCCCTCTGGGGCGGCAAGGTTACGCACCCCGGCCCACTCGGGGAGCCCACGCACGCACCAGGTCGAACAGCTGTCGCCCCCGGTGTGCGAAACCGGCGGGCGTCCGCCGGCTCACCCGGTGCATGAGCGGGAGCTCCAGCTCGGCCACACGCGCCCCTGTCCGGGCCGCGTCGATCGTCATCCCGAGCTCCATCCCGTAGCCCCCGGCGAACGGCATCACCCGCCCGAGGAGCTCGCCCCCGAGCGCCCTCTGACCGCTCAGCGGGGCCTCGAGCTGCAACCCGCAGCTGCGCCCGATGGCCCACCGGCCGAAGCCTCTGGCGATCCCGAATCCTCCCCCCCTCCGCTCCCGGAAGGCGCCCACCACGAGCTCTGCCCGCCCGTCCCGCACCGCCTCCACGAGCGCCCCCAGCTCACCCGCGCTCTCGCCGAGGTCCCCGTCGCACAGCAGGTACACCCCCTCGCCCGCCTCCGACAGCGCCTCCCCGACCGCCGCGGTCATCGCCTTCCCCTTCCCGGCGTGGCGGGAGCCGCTCACGACCCGTGCCCCCATCGCCCTCGCCAGCTCGGCGGTGGCGTCGGTGCTGGCGTCGTCGGCCACCCACAGCTCGGCCCCGGGCAGCGACCGGCGCAGGGAGCCCAGCGTCGCCTCGATGGCGTCGGACTCGTTGCGGGCGGCGACGATCACGATCACCTTCACCGCCCCACCCCCACCGGACGGGCCCCCGGGGGCATCGGCCGGGGTGACTATTGTTGCCCTCCAACAGCTGTCTGCCCCGCGGAGGAGCGATGCCCCAGGTTGAGGCTCATATCACCGGCACGGTATGGAAAATCGAGTGCGCCGTCGGAGACGAGATCGAGGAGGGGGACACGGTCGCGATCCTCGAGTCGATGAAGATGGAGATGCCCGTCGAGGCCGAGGACTCCGGCACGGTCAAGGAGATCTGCTGCGAGGAGGGCCAGGCGGTCTCCGAGGGCGACACGCTCGTGGTGCTCGAGTAGGGCTTGTCGAGCGCCCCCACCCCACAGGAGCTGGCCGGCGGCAAGCTGCTGCTCGATGAGCCGGCCCCGGGGGTCGTTCGCCTGACGATCTCCAACCCGGCCAAGCGCAACGCGCTCGACCACCCGATCCTCGACGCCGTCACCTCCACGCTGCGGCGGCTGGCGGGGGAGCCCGACGTGGCCAGGTGCGTGCTGCTCACCGGCTCCCACGGCATGTTCTCGGCCGGCTACGACATCGGGGAGATCCCCGACGACGAGTTCGAGGAGCGGGCCGAGCGGCTCGTGGCCCGTCCCTTCACCCAGGCCATCGAGGCCCTGGAGCGGTTCCCGATGCCGACCCTTGCGGCCCTCGGCGGGCACGCCATCGGGGGCGGGCTGGAGCTGGCCCTGTCCTGCGACCTGCGGGTGGCGGCCGCCGGGGTGAAACTGGGGATGCCCCCGGCGAAGCTCGGTCTGGTCTACTCCCACACCGGCCTTCGCCGCTTCATCGACGCGATCGGCGCCCCCCGCACGCGGGAGCTGTTCCTGCTGGGCCGCAACATCGAGGCCGAGGTCGCCCTCGAGTGGGGGCTCGTCAACCGCGTGTGCCCCGAGCCGGAGCTCCCCGAGACGGCGCTCGAGCTGGCGGGGGAGCTGGCCGCCAACGCCCCCCTCTCCCAGCTCGGCAACAAGCGCGTCATCGCCGAGCTGTTGCGGGCCGGCGCCCGGCTCGACCCGGAGGTCGAAGAGGAGCTGATCGAGCTGCGCCTGGCGTCCTTCTCCTCGGAGGACATGCGCGAGGGGGTCCGCGCCTTCGCGGAGCGCCGCCCTCCCCGCTGGCAGGGCCGCTGAGACCGTCCGCCCGAGGCCCGTCCGCCCGAGGCCATACCGTTGCCCCCATGGCGCCGCTGATATCGCGCGAGGAGGCGATGCGGCTCGGCGAGATCGAGGACCACGCCGACATCGAAGCGCTCGTCGAGCGGGCCTGGGAGGCTCGCGTGGAGCGCTTCTCGGACTCCACCGACATGTGCTCGCTGGTGAACTCCAAGTCGGGCGGCTGCGCCGAGGACTGCGGCTTCTGCGCCCAGTCCCGGTTCGCCGACGCCGAGACCCCGATGCACGCCATGATGGAGCCCGAGCAGGTGCTCGAACACGCCCGCGCGGCGGAGGCCGCCGGGGCCCACCGCTTCTGCATGGTGACCCAGGGACAGGGGCTCTCCAAGCGCGACTTCGCCAAGTACCTGGAGGGCGTCCGGCTCGTGTCCCGCCACACCAACCTGAAGCGCTGCGCGTCGGTCGGCCACCTCTCGGCCGACCGCGCCCGCCAGCTCCGCGAGGCCGGCATCCAGCGGGTCCATCACAACGTCGAGACGGCCCAGAGCTACTACGACGAGGTCACCACCACGGTCCGCTACGAGGGCCGCATGCGCACCATCTCGGCGGTCCGCGAGGCGGGTCTGGAGACGTGCGTGGGCGGGATCCTGAACCTCGGTGAGAGCCGCGAGCAGCGGGTCGAGATGGCCTTCGAGCTGGCCGCCATCAACCCCACCAGCGTCCCCATCAACATGCTCAACCCCCGCCCCGGGACGAAGTTCGGCGACCGCGACTTCATGGACCCGTGGGAGGCCGTCAAGTGGGTCGCGATCTTCCGCCTGATCCTCCCCGAAGCCCTGTTCCGCCTCTGCGGGGGCCGCGTGGAGAACCTCGGCGAGCTCCAGCCGCTGGCGGTCAAGGCGGGCCTCAACGGCGTGATGATGGGCAACTTCCTCACCACCCTCGGCAGCACCCCGGAGTCCGACCGGGAGATGTTCACCGACCTCGGCCTGAACGTCGCCCGCCAGCCCGACAACGCCTCCAACCCCCGGCCCGACAACCGCACCGGATGGATGTCCGGGGAGACCCCCGACGTGGTCGAGGAGCTGCTCGAGGGCACCGGCGCGGTCGCCGCCGAGGGCGCGGGCGAGGACGGCCCCGCCGCCGCCGACACGGACCGGGCGCCGCTGGCGGTGCGCCTGTGGGACCCCTCCACCCAGCTTCGCTTCCGCGCCAAGCGCGGCGCGGTCCCCCCGCGACCCGATGGGTCGCCCAACCGCGCACCCGTGGCACCCCAGGGAGCCCCTTGAACGACGTCCAGCAGCGCCTGGATGAGCTCGAGCGTCTCGGGCTCTCCCGGCGTCTGCGACTGATCAGCGGACCCCAGGGACCGACCGTGCTGCTCGAAGGCAGGCCGGTGCTGCTGCTGTGCTCGAACAACTACCTCGGGCTGGCCGACAACCCGGCGGTCCGCCGGGCGGCCGCCGACGCCGCCATGCGCTGGGGCGTCGGGGCGGGGGCCTCACGGCTGGTGTCGGGCACGATGACGATCCACGGCCGCCTCGAGGAGCGGCTGGCCGAATTCCACTCCGCCGGGGCGTGTGTCCTGTTCGGGTCCGGCTACCTCGCCAACCTCGGCGCCGTCGGGGCCCTGGCGGGCCGCGGCGGAAGGATCTTCTCGGACGAGCTCAACCACGCCTCGATCATCGACGCCTGCCGACTGGCCCGGGCGGAGGTCCACGTCTACCGCCACCGCGACCTCGACCACCTCGAACACCTCCTCCAGCGCCACCCGGCCCGCCGCGACCCCGCCGCCGGCCACGTGATCGTGACCGACTCGCTGTTCTCGATGGACGGCGACGTGGCCCCCCTCGAGGGGATCGTGGAGCTCGCCCGTCACTACGGGGCCCGCGTGCTGGTGGACGAGGCCCACGCGATCGGAAGCCTCGGCCCCGGCGGTCGCGGCGCCGTCGCCGAGGCCGGCCTCGAGGACGAGGTGGACGTCGTCGTCGGCACGCTCGGCAAGTCGCTCGGCTCCTACGGCGCCTATGCATGCGCCGATGCCGACATCGTCCGCCTGATCATCAACACCGCCCGCTCGTTGATCTTCTCGACCGCCCCCGGTCCCCCGGCCCTCGCCGGGGCGCTCGCCGCGCTGGAGCTGCTCGGGCGCGAGCCCCAGCGGGTGCGCCGCCTGCGGGACAACGCCCGCGTGCTGCGCGACGAGCTCGCCCGGGAGGGCTTCCCGGTCCCCGACGGGGAGGTCCAGATCGTCCCGATCGTGGCCGGCGACGAGCGTGCCGCGATGGCCCTGTGCCAGGCGGCGCTGGACAACGGCGTGTTCGCCCAGGCGATCAGGCCACCCACCGTGCCGGCCGGGACGGCCAGGCTGCGGCTGGCGGTGATGGCCTCCCACGGCCCCGAGGAGCTCCGTCGTGCCGCCCGCGTGCTCGGCGACCGCGCCGCCGAGCTGGGCCTCGACCCCGCCAGCATGGGCCCCCTGTTCGACGAGCGCGTCGGGCCGGCCCTGGCGCCCGACCCGGCCCCGGCGCCCGACCCGGCCCCGCTGTCGGGAGGGCTGTCCACCGAGCCGTTCGACGGGGAGGCCGTGGGCGTGTTCGACCTGGAGCGCGAGCGCGAGCCCTCCCACAACGTCCGCGCCGCCTAGCCCGGCCCGCCCCCCGGCGTGCGCGGGCTGTTCGTAACGGGGACCGACACCGGTGTCGGCAAGAGCGTCGTGAGCGCCTGCCTGCTGGCGGCGATGAGTGAGGCGGGCGAGCCCGTCCGCGCCTTCAAGCCGGCCCTCACCGGTCTGCAGGACGCTCCCGTCCCCCCCTGGCCCCGCGACCACGAGCTGCTCGCCCTCCCCGCCGGTACGACCCCCGAGGAGGTCTCTCCCTGGCGCTTCGGTCCCCCCGCCTCCCCCCACCTCGCCGCCGCGCTGGCGGGCTCGGCGCTCGATCCGGGGGCGCTGGTGGCACGGGCGCGGGAGCTCGGAGAGGGGCACACGCTCGTGGTCGAGGGGGTCGGCGGGCTGCTGGTGCCGCTCACCACGTCCTTTTCCGTCTGCGACCTGGCGGTGGAGCTCGCCCTGCCGCTCGTCGTGGTCGCCAGGCCGGGGCTCGGCACGATCAACCACACGCTGCTGACGCTCCGGGCGGCCCGCGGCGCCGGGCTGCGGGTCGCCGGGGTCGTGCTCAGCGGATGGCCCCGGGAGCCCTCGGTGCTGGAGCGCTCCAACCGCGACACGATCGCCGCGCTGGGTGAGGTAGAGGTGGTCACCCTCCCCGTCCTGCCCGGACCGGACCCCGCCACGCTGGCCACCGCGGGTGCGGAGCTGGCGTGGCGGGAGTGGCTGTCGTGAGGCGCCCGCCTGGACCCGGGCCCCGGGCCCCCGGCCCGCCCGCGCGCCGTCAGCCGGCCCGGGCAGCCGCGAACATCGCGCTCGTGATCCGGGCGAGGTCCTCGTCGTCGGTCACGTACGGCGGCATCGCGTAGACCAGATTCCGGAACGGCCTCAGCCACACCCCCAGCTCGAGGGAGGCGAGGGTGGCGGCCGCGACGTCCACCTCGTGGTCGAGCTCGACCACCCCGATCGCCCCCAGCACCCTCACGTCGGACACGCCGTCAAGCTCCCGCCCAGGCTCCAGGCCGTCGCGCAGGCCCCGCTCGATGCGCCGCACCCGCTCCTGCCAGCCGCCGTCGGCGAGCAGCCCCAGTGAAGCCAGCGACACCGCGCAGGCGAGCGGGTTGGCCATGAAGGTGGGTCCGTGCATCAGGCCCCCTCCCTCGCCGCTCGACACCGCCTCCGCGACCGCCGCCGTGGTGAGCGTGGCGGCCATCGTCATGTAGCCCCCGGTGAGGGCCTTGCCGACGCACATCACGTCGGGGGACACCCCCGCGTGCTCGCTCGCGAACAGCCTCCCGGTGCGCCCGAAGCCGGTGGCGATCTCGTCCAGCACCAGCAGCAGGCCGTGCTCGTCGCACAGCTCCCGCAGGTGGGAGACGCAGGCCGGGGAGTGGAAGCGCATCCCCCCCGCCCCCTGCACCACGGGCTCGACGACGATCCCCGCGAGCTCCTCGGAATGGCGTTCCACCAGCCCCCGCACGCCGGCGGCCCAGGCCTCGTCGAGGCCGGCGTCGAAGCCGTCGGGGGGACGCTCGGCGAACACGTGGCCGGCGAGCAGGCCGGCGAACAGAGAGTGCATCCCCCCGACCGGGTCGCACAGCGCCATCGCCCCGGCGGTGTCGCCGTGGTAGCCGCCCCGGACGGTGAGCAGGCGGGTGCGCGCCGGTCTCCCGACGGCTCGCTGGAACTGCAGGCACAGCTTGATCGCCACCTCCACCGACACCGACCCCGAGTCGGCCAGGAACACCCGCTCCAGCCCCTCGGGGGCCAGCACGCACAGGGTCTCGCACAGGCGGATCGCCCCCTCGTGGGTGAGCCCGCCGAACATCACATGGGCCATGCTCCCCAGCTGGTCCACCACCGCCGCGTCGAGAGCCGGGTGGCGGTAGCCGTGGATCGCGCACCACCACGACGCCATCGCGTCGATCGCCTCGCTTCCGTCGGCCAGCCGCAGGCGCACGCCCTCGGCCCCCACGACGGGCACCGAAGGGACGGCCGCGGGTAGCGCCCCATAGGGGTGCCACACCTTCCGGCTGTCGAGGGCCAGCAGCTGCGGCCAGTCGCCGTCCGGCGCCGGCCGGGACACTCCCGCGGCGCTCGGCGCTCCCGGCGTGGCGCTCAGCGCCCTAGTCCTCGTAGAGCGTGAATTCGCGCTTGCGCGCTCCGCAGACCGGGCAGAACCAGGTGTCGGGGATCTCCTCGAACGGGGTCCCCGGGGGGATCCCGCCGTCGGGATCGCCTTCCTCCGGGTCGTAGATGAATCCGCAGGACTCGCAGATCCAGCGCTGCATGGTCTCGGTGGTGGTGCTCATTCCTGGAGCTCTCCTTGGTGGTGCGTTTCGCGTCACAGACTACCGGCCGGTAGCCTGCCTGGATGCGTTCGGGCGAGGACCAGGGGGCGGAGCGCTCGGCTGCGGCCGGGACCGAGGGCGGACCCTCGCTGCCGGCGGGAGTGGAGCCGGGCACGATCATCAACACGGGGGCCCCGGTGCGCCCGCGCAAGGCTGCGAGCGTGATCCTGCTGCGGGGCGGCGGCGCGACGCTCGAGTTGCTGCTCGTGCGGCGCACGCCGAAGGCCCGCTTCATGGGCGGTGTGTGGGTGTTCCCCGGCGGCGCCGTGGACGAGGACGAGGGGACGGGCGAGGACGCGTATCGCGCGGCAGCCGTGCGCGAGCTGCACGAGGAGGCGAGCATCGAGATCGGAAACCCCTCCGAGCTGGTGGCCTTCTCGCGCTGGATCACCCCCGCCGTCGTCCAGATCCGCTTCGACACGTACTTCTTCCTGGCCGTGCTGCCGGACGGGCAGGAGCCCCGGATCGACGGGGAGGAGTGCGTGGACGTCGGCTGGTTCAGCCCGGCGGGCGCCCTGCAGGCCTCGGCCGCCGGGGAGCTCGAGCTCGTTTTCCCGACGATCAAGCACCTCGAGCAGCTGCGGGAGTTCTCCTCCGTGCAGGAGCTGCTCGACTACGCCACCGGGAGGGACGTGCTGCCCGTGGAGCCGCGCGTGCTGGTCGAGGGGGAGGTCGCCCGGATCGTGCTGCCGGGGGACCCGGACTACTGATGCAGGGCCGGGTCGCACTCGTCACCGGCGGGGCATCGGGGATCGGCAGGGCGCTCAGCGGCGCACTCGTGGCTCGCGGAGCCAGCGTGGTGGTGGCCGACATCAACGCCTCGCGCGCGGCGGCGGTGGCGAGCGAGCTCGACGGCCGTGGCCCGGGGTCGGCCACGTCGCTGAGCCTCGACGTCGCCGACGCGGGCGGCTTCCAGCGCGCGGTCGGGGAGGTACGTGACGGGCACGGCCGCCTGGACCTGCTGTTCAACAATGCCGGCATCGGGATCGGGGGGCCCGTCGAGGAACTGGAGCTCGCCCATTGGGAGCGCACGATCGACGTCAACCTCCGTGGGGTGATGCACGGCGTCGTAGCCGTCTACCCGTTGATGGTCGAACAGGGCCATGGCCACATCGTCAACACGGCCTCGCTGGCAGGCCTGCTGCCGTTCCCGTTCGGCGTCCCCTACGGGATGACCAAGCACGCCGTCGTGGGTCTCAGCGTGAGCCTGCGCGGCGAGGCGCGTGCCCACGGCGTCCGCGTGAGCGCCGTCTGCCCGGGCGTGATCGACACGCCGATCCTCGACTCCGAGGGCCCTCCCGACCTGCCCCGAACCCGCTTCGCCGGGCGCGGCCGCGAGATGTTCCTGCGCTCGAACCGTGGACCGGCCTACCCGCCCGAGCGCCTGGCCGAGGACGTCCTGCGGGGGGTCGAACGCAACCGCGCGATCATCGTCGCGCCGGCCCGCGCGCGGACGATATGGCTCGCCAATCGGATCGCGCCGGGGCTCGTCGAACGCCTGCTGACCCGCGAACTGAAGTGGGTGCGCCAGAAGCTGGCGGAGCCGCGGGAGTAACGGGCTGCGCCGAGCGCCGAGCGCCGCTCCGTCGGGGAGCGCCGCCGAGGTCGCTACGTGTGCGTGCCTTCGATCACGTGCGTGACGGCGTTGATCAGCGCGAGGTGGGTGAAGGCCTGGGGGTAGTTGCCCAGGTGCCTGCCGGAGGACGCCTCCAGCTCCTCGGCGTACAGGCCCAGCGGCGAGGCGTAGGCGAGTAGGCGCTCGCACAGGTGTTCGGCCTCGCGACGCTCGCCGATTTCCGACAGCGCCGTGACCATCCAGAAGGAGCAGATCAGGAACGTGCCCTCGGCCCCGTGCAGGCCGTCGTCGGTTTCCTCGGGGCGGTAGCGGAGCACGAGCCCACCCTCGGTGAGCTCCTCTTTGATCGCCTTCACGGTCGCCCGCACGCGCTCGTCCTCGGCCGGCAGGAAGCGGAACAGCGACACCAGCAGCGTGGAGGCGTCGAGTGCGTCCGTGTCGTAGTGCTGGCGGAACACCCCCCGCCCGTCCACCCCCCGCTCGAGCACCTCCTCGCGGATCACGTCGGCTTCGGCCTGCCAGCCTTCGGCCACCCCGGCGTCGCCGCGGCGTTCGGCCAGCCGCGCCCCGCGGTCCATCGCCACCCAGCACATCAGCTTCGAGGACACGTAGTGGTGCGGTTCGCCGCGCGCCTCCCAGATGCCCTGGTCGGGCATCCGCCAGGCGGCGGCGGCGCAGCGGACCTGGTCGGTGAGCACCGGCCACAGCCGCTCGGGGATGTGGTCGCGCTGCTTGGCGTGCAGGTACACCGAGTCCAAGACCGCGCCGAAGACGTCGTTCTGGCGCTGCTTGTAGGCCCCGTTTCCGATCCTCACGGGACGGGCGCCCTGATAGCCGCCGAGGTGGTCGAGCGTCGACTCCTCGAGGTCCACCTGGCCGGTGATCCCGTACATGATCTGCAGCGCCCCGTCCTCGCCCCGCTGCATGTCGGCCACGTACTGCACGAAGTCGTCGGCCTCCCAGTCAAGGCCGAGCGCGTGCAGCGCCCACAGCGTGAAGGTCGCGTCGCGCATCCAGCAGTAGCGGTAGTCCCAGTTGCGTTCCCCGCCGGGCGTCTCCGGGAGCGAGGTGGTGGCGGCGGCCACGAGCGCCCCCGTGGGCATGAAGGTGAGCCCCTTCAGCGCCAGCGCCGAGCGCTGCAGGTGGCCCCGCCAGGGGTGTTCGGGGTAGTCGCCTTCGGCCAGCCACGTGCGCCAGAACTGGGCCGTGGCGTCGAGCCGCTGCTCGGCCTCGGCGACCGTCTCCGGACCCCCCAGGGCCTCGGTCCAGGACAGCGCGCAGTAGCGCTTCTCACCCTCGACGAGCGTGTGGCGCCCGTGGGTGCGGTTTCCCTCGATGCCCATGCGGATGTCGCTGAACAGGCGCATCTTCGCCTCGCTCTCGCCGTCGGAGGCGTCGAGGACGCTGAGGCCGGGCGGTCCCCCCTGAAGCGTCTCCCAGGTGGGCTCGCGGGCGCCGTATTCGAGCATCGGCTCGCACACGATCTCCATCTGCACCTGCCCCTGCAGACACTCGATCAGCCGCACCAGCAGGTGGTCGGCGTCGTAGTCGGTGGGCGGACGCGTGTGGCTGGAGCCCTCCTTGTTGTCGTGCCAGGTCCCGATCGTGAGCCCGTCCACGACCCGCACCCAGCCCTGGTCGGTCATCCAGGTCGTCTCGATCATGTTCGTGCCCGGCAGGTAGCGCCGTCCGGCGGGCACGTACACGCCGTACGGACCCACCCTCCAGCCGCCGGCGCCGCGGTCCAGCAGTGAGCCGAACACCGACGGCGAGTCGAAGTGCGGCAGGCACATCCACTCGATCGACCCGTCGGAGGCGGCCAGCGCTCCGGTGTGACAGTCCGACAGGAAGCCGAGGTCGGCGATCGGCGGGAACGGCGAGTCGAACGAGGTCTCGCCCGAGGCCGGGACGACGGTCGCGAGCGGCACGCGGCGCGGCTCGCTCCCCCCGGCCTTCCCGCCGGAGCCGTCGCTGCTCACGGCGTGACCGAGGCCGACCGCAGCCACTCCACGTCGGGCCGCTCGACCCCACCCGGCAGCCGGTCTTCTTCGGCCAGCTTGTCGAGGTGCGCGGCGAGCGTGACGGCGGCCGCCAGCCGCAGCACCTCGGGCGCGTCCGACCACACGCTGTCCAGCAGCTCGTCGCTGCCTCGCAGGCCGGCGTCGAGGGCGCCCACGAGCGCCCGCTCGCGCTCCAAGCGGTGCTCGCCGTATTCGCGCAGCTTCGCGTGACCGTCGGCGACCGTCGGTCCGTGACCGGGACAGATGATGGTGAAGTCATCGCGCGCCCGCAGGCGCTCCAGCGCGGCCAGGTAGGAGGCCAGCGAGCCGTCGTAGGGGGTGATGAAGACGCTGCCCTCGCCGAGCACCGCGTCCCCGCTGAAGCAGGCGTCGGCCGCCAGCAGGGCGAAGTGGTCGGCGGCGTGGCCCGGTGTGGGCACGGCCTCGAAGGGGCCGAATCGCTCGCCGTCGCAGAGCCTCACGTCCGCCTGTCCGCTGGCGGCCGCCAGCGGGGCCCCATAGGCGGCCGCGAAGGCCGCGGCGCCCTCGCTGTGGTCGCCGTGGCCGTGCGTCAGAGCGACCCCGCCGAGACCTCCGCGGGCGTCAACCGCCCGGCGCAGCGCCGCGAGGTGCTGCTCGTGGGCCGGCCCCGGATCCACCACCCACGCCGGCGAGCTGCCCACGACCCAGGAGTTGGTCCCGGACAGGGTGAAAGGCCCCGGGTTGGGCGCGAGCACCCGCGCGATCCCACGCTCGGCGAGCAGCTCGGCTTCGGCGTCGATCACGCGAGGCTTGCCATCACGTGCTTGACGACCGTGTAGTCCTCCAGCGAGTACACGCTGAGGTCCTTGCCGTAGCCGGACTCCTTGAAACCGCCGTGGGGCATCTCGGAGACCAGCGGGATGTGGTCGTTGATCCACACGCACCCGAAACGCAGCGCCTTGGAGACCCGCAGCGCGCGACCGACGTCGCGCGTCCACACCGACGAGGCGAGCCCGTAGCGGGTGGCGTTGGCCCACTCGATCGCCTCCTGCTCGTCGCTGAAGCGCTGGACCGTGATCACCGGTCCGAAGATCTCCCTCTGGATCATCTCGTCGTCCTGGCGCAGGCCCGCCACCACGGTAGGTTCGAGGAAGAAGCCCGGACGGTCGGGCTCGCCGCCGCCGGTGACCACCTCGGCGTGGTCGGGGCGGCGCTCCAAAAAGCCCTCCACGCGCTCGCGCTGGCGCTGGGAGTTGACCGGTCCGAGCGTCGTGCCGGGGGATAGCGTGTCCCCTACCACCAGGCCTTTGGCCTGCTCAGCCAGCCCCGAGACGACGTCGTCGTAGACGTCCGCGGAGGCGAGCACGCGGGTGGCCGCGGTGCAGTCCTGGCCGGCGTTGTAGTAGCCGGTGCCGGCGATCGTTTCCAGGGCGCTCTCCATGCTGACGTCGTCGAACACCACCACCGGCGCCTTGCCACCCAGCTCCAGGTGGACGCGCTTGAGCGTGTCGGCGGCGGTGCGCGCGACGTGCTTGCCGGTGTCCACCGACCCGGTCAGCGAGACCATGTCCACGTCGGGGTGCTCGAGCAGCGCCTGGCCGGTGGGGTTGCCGGGGCCGGTCACCACGTTGAGCACGCCCTTGGGGAGGATCTCGGCCGCCAGCTCGGCCAGCCGCACCGTCGTGACCGGGGTCGTCTCGGCCGGCTTCAACACGATCGTGTTGCCGGCCGCCAGCGCCGGGCCGATCTTCCAGATGGCCATCATCAGGGGGTAGTTCCAGGGCGTGATCTGGCCGATCACGCCGACCGCTTCGCGGCGCGTGTAAGAGGTGTAGCCCTCCATGTACTCGCCGGCCGCGCGGCCCTCCAGGCAGCGGGCGGCGCCGGCGAAGAAGCGCAGGTTGTCCGACATCACCGGCAGCTCGTCGCCCTTGACGGCCTCGATCGGCTTGCCCGCGTTCAGCGCCTCCAGCCGGGCGATCTCATCGGCGTGCTCATCGATCGAGTCCGCCAGCGCCAGCAGTGCCTCGGCGCGCTGCGCCGGGGTCGTCTGCGACCAGCCCTCGAACGCCCGCCGCGCGGCCCCCACGGCATGTCCGACCTCCGCGGCACTCGACACCGGGGCCCGCGCGAGCTCCTCGCCGGTGGCGGGGTTGAGCACGGGTTCGGTGTCCCCGTCGGCGGGCACGAGCTCGCCGTCGACGAAGTTGTTGAGGGTCTCTGCGGTGCTAGCCATGTCAATGCCTCTCGGTGTCGGGGTGTTCGGGTGTGGCTAGGTGGCGGCGGCGCTGAGCTGCAGTGCCTCGGCGACCGCCGGGTGGGTGATCTCGCCGGCGCGGACATTCAAGCCCATGCGCAGGCCGGGGTTGTGCTCGAAGGCGCCGTCGACGCCGTGCTCGGCGAGTTCGATCACGTACGGCAGCGTGGCGTTGGTGAGCGCGTGGGTGGAGGTGATCGGGACCGCCCCGGGCATGTTCGTGACGCAATAGTGGGTGATCCCGTCCACCTCGTAGGTGGGGTGCGAGTGGGTCGTCGGGCGGGAGGTCTCAAAGCATCCCCCCTGGTCGATCGACACGTCCACCAGCACCGCGTGGCGCTTCATCAACGCCAGCTGGGCGCGGCTGATCACGTGCGGCGCGCGCCCGCCCTGGATCAGCACGGCGCCGATCACGAGGTCGGCGGCGGGGAGCATCTCTTCGATCGCCAGGGTCGAGGAGTAGACCGTCGAGGCACGCCCGGCGAAGGCGATGTCGAGTTCGCGCAGACGGTCGATCGAGCGGTCGAACACGAACACGTCGGCTTCCATCCCGATCGCGATGAAGGCCGCGTTCATGCCCACCACACCACCGCCGATCACGAGCACCGTCGCCGCCGCCACGCCCGGGACTCCGCCGAGCAGGATGCCGCGCCCGCCGAGCGGGCGCTCGAGCATGAACGCCCCGGCCTGGGTGGCGATCTTGCCCGCCACCTCGCTCATCGGCGCCAGCAGCGGCAGGTGACCGTGGGCGTCGGTGACGGTCTCGTATGCGATGCAGGTGGCGCCGGAGCGCATCAACCCCTGAGCCAGCTCGGGCTCGGCGGCCAGGTGCAGGTAGGTGAACAGCGTCTGTTCGGGACGCAGCATCTCCACCTCCACCGCCTGGGGCTCCTTCACCTTCAGCACCAGCTCGGCCTCGGCGAACACGCTCTCGGCGTCGGGAAGCAGCTGCGCCCCCTGGGCCGCGAACTGCCCGTCGTCCATCGCGCTGCCGTCCCCCGCCCCGCCCTGGACGAGCACCTCGTGGCCGCGCGAGGTGAGCTCGCGGACGCCCGCCGGGGTTATCGCGACGCGGTACTCGTCGGGCTTGATCTCGGTGGGGACGCCGATCCTCATCGCGCCAGCTCCCGTCCCCTCAGGGCCAACCAGAACTCGATCCGGTCGCGCGCGCTGGAGAGGTCGCGGCCGGTCAGCTGCTCGATCCTGCGGATCCGGTACCGGAGCGTGTGACGGTGACAGTAGAGCGCGCCGGCGGCCTTCTCCCAGTGGCCGTTGTGCTCGATGAACAGGTCCAGCGAGCGCACCAGTTCTTCGCCGTAGTCGCCCTCGCCGTCTTCCAGCGGCCCGAGCACGCTGCGGCAGTAGGAGCTGAGCGCCTCGTCGTCCTGCAGCGACAGCAACAGCTGGAAGGCGCCGAGGTCCTCGTAGCCGGCCACCTCGGGAGTGTCGCCGTTTCGCAGGCGGACCGCCTCCAGGGCGCAGCGGGCCTCGTGAAAGCTCATGCGCAGGCTCTGGGTCGGGCCGACCCGGCTGGCGGCCGCGCCGACCTCGCCGAAGCGTGCCACCAGCTCGCCGCGGATCGTGCGCGCGAGCTCCACCGGCGAGCGCCCCTGGCGCCCGCCGGGCCCGGAGGCGTCGACGACCGCGCACACCAGGCCGGTGCGGATCGCCACCAGGCTGGGGACCCCCTCCCGCTCGAGGATCCGTTCCACGCTCGCCGCGGCCAGCGCCGCGTCGGGCGGGCGGAAGGCGAGCACGGCCACGTGCGTGCCGATCCCGAACGGCCGCAGGCGCGCCTGCACGTCCTCCGGGTACAGGTGCCCGGTGAGGGCCTCCGCGAGCACGTCGCCGGCCACGTTTCGCTGCAGCAGCTCGTAGCGTTCCTCCAGCAGCCGCGCGAAGGCTCGCTCGGTGATGGCGATGAACGGCAGCTCGTAGGGGACCTCGAACAGCGGGAACTCGCGCGCGCGGGCCTCCTTCACGAGCGCCGCGGGGATGCGCTTGTGGGTGAAGCCGGTGCCGAAGCCGAGACCCGCGATCTGCTTGTCGGCGAGACGCTCGATCAGCTTGCGCTGGGTGGCGGCGTCGCTCAGCGCCAGCCCCGTCGACAGCAGCAGCTCACCGCCTTTCAGCCACGGTGTGGGGTCGGCCAGCTCGGTCGCGTGGACCCAGCGCACATGCGCGTCACCGTGCTGTTGACCGCAGACGAGCTTCAGGCCGAGCTCGTCGATCAGGCCTTCGACGGTGAGCTCCACCGTTGCACCATCTCCGAGGCCTCGGTGAGCACCGGCCGCAGCACCGCCTCGATCTCGGCGAACTGCTCGGGTCCGGCGATCAGCGGCGGGGACAGCTGCACGATCGGGTCGCCGCGGTCGTCGGTGCGGCAGATCAGGCCGCGCTCGTAGAGCTGGGCAGAGAGGAATCCGCGCAGCAGATGCTCGGACTCCTCATCGTCGAAGGTCTCCTTGGTCTCCTTGTCCTTGACCAGCTCGATCGCATGGAAGTAGCCGGCGCCGCGCACCTGGCCCACGATCGGCAGGTCGCCGAGCGACTCGAGCATCGCGCGCAGCGCGCCCTCGTTGGAGCGGACGTGCTGGCACAGCCCCTCGCGCTCGAGGATGTCGAGGTTGGCCAGGCCGACCGCGCAGGCGACGGGGTGCCCGCCGAAGGTGAAGCCGTGGCTGAAGCTGGCGGTGCCGTGCAGGAACGGCTCGGCGATGTGGTCGCCGGCGATGACCGCACCGAGTGCCGCGTAGGCGGAGCTGATGCCCTTGGCGGTGGTGATCATGTCGGGCTGGTAGCCGAAGCGTTCGCACCCGAACCAGTGGCCCAGGCGCCCCCACGAGCAGATCACCTCGTCGGAGATCAGCAGCACGCCGTGGCGGTCGCAGATCTCGCGCACGCGCTGGAAGTAGCCGTCCTGCGGCACGAAGCAGCCGCCGCCGTTCTGGACCGGCTCGAGGATCACCGCCGCGACGGTCTCCGGGCCCTGGAACTCGATCGCCTCCTCGATCGCGTCGGCCGCCCACAGCGGGTCGCGGTCCTCGGGCCAGCGGTAGTCGTTCGTGTTGGGCACGTGGTGGCCCCCTGGGGTGAGCGGCTCGAAGGGCGTGCGCAGCGGCGTCAGGCCGGTCGCCGTGAGGGCCCCCATCGAGGTGCCGTGGTAGGCCAGCTTGCGCGAGATCAGCTTGTGCCGGCTGTCTTCCCCGCGCGCGTGGAAGTAGGCCTTCGCGAGCTTCCACGCCGACTCCACCGCCTCCGAGCCGCCGGAGGTGAAGAACACGCGGTTGAGGTTGCCCGGGGCGAGTTCCGCCACGCGGGCCGCGAGCTCGATCGACGGCGGGTGGGCGTAGCTCCAGTTGGTGAAGAACGGCAGCTGGGCCATCTGCGCGGCGGCCACCTGCGCGAGCTCCTCGCGGCCGTAGCCGACGTTCACGCAGTACAGCGCCGAGAGCCCGTCGAGGTAGCGCTTGCCGTGCTCGTCGTAGACGTAGCAGCCCTCGCCGCGCACGATCACCGGCACCGAGTGATGCTCGTCATAGGCGCCCATGCGCGTGAAGTGCATCCACAGGTGCTCGCGCGCGAGGCGCTGCAGGCGGTCGGGATCGCCCGGCTCGGCCGGCCCGGCGGGGCCCGGTGCCCAGGAGTCGCTCGTGCTGGCGAGATCCGCCGCCGCGCCGCCTCTCTCTGTCACGTCGCTGCCACTCATCGCACCGCTCCTTTCCGCGTCGCCCGCGCCCAACAACGCATCCCCACGTCTAGACACTCAGGACAACACTAGTCCGGCACGATAGCCCACTCAAGTATGTCCACGGTAAATCGGCCGCTCGACTCTTGTACGCACCGTACAGAGGGCGTTGTACGTTTTGGGACATCTGCCACTTGCGAATA
>DATJOU010000237.1:0-2102 GCA_035506775.1 Solirubrobacteraceae bacterium
GAACGTCTGTGAGGAGACCGGCGCGGACGTCGTCGAGGTGGCGCGCGGGATGGGCCTCGACGACCGCATCGGCGCGAAGTTCCTGCAGGCGGGGATCGGCTTCGGCGGCAGCTGCTTCCCCAAGGACGTGGACGCCCTGAAGCAGCTGGCGGGCAACTCCGGCTACCACTTCCAGCTGCTCACCTCGGTGATCGAGGTCAACGAACTGCAGAAGCGGCGCGTGATCGGAAAGCTCCAGCGCCACCTGGGCTCGCTCGCCGGGCGCCGGGTGGCGCTGCTGGGGCTGGCCTTCAAGCCCGACACCGACGACATGCGGGAGGCCTCCTCGCTGGTGCTGACCGCACGGCTGCTGGCCGACGGGGCCAGCGTCAGCGCGTATGACCCGGTGGCCGAGGACCAGGCCCGGGAGCTGATGAGCGGGATCGGCTACGCCGGCTCCCCGCTGGAGGCGCTCGACGGCGCCGACGCGGCGGTCCTGGTTACCGAGTGGAAGGAGCTGGTGGGGCTCGACTGGGGGGAGGTCGCCGCGGCCATGGCCGGAGACCTCGTGATCGACGGACGCAACGCGCTGGACCCCGCCGCGGTGAGAGCCGCCGGCCTGCAGTACGAGGGCGTCGGGAGGCGGTGAGCCCATCCAGGCAGTGATCCTGGCCGGCGGCGAAGGCACCCGCCTGCGCCCGCTCACGTCGAACATCCCCAAGCCGATCGTGAGGCTGGTCGACCGTCCCTTCATCTCCTTCATGCTCGAGTGGCTCCGCGGCCACGGGGTCGAAGAGGTGATCCTCTCGTGCGGGTTCATGGCCGAGCGCGTCCGCAGCGTGCTGGGCGACGGGTCCGGTCTCGGGATCCGCCTGCGTTACATCCAGGAGCCCGAGCCGCGGGGCACCGCGGGCGCCGTCAAGCTGGCCGAGCCGATGCTCGAGGAGCGCTTTCTGATGCTCAACGGCGACGTCCTCACCGACATCGACCTGGGCGCCCAGCTGGCCCAGCACGAGGCCACCGGGGCGCGCGGGACGCTCGCGCTGGTGGCCGTCGCCGACCCCAGCGCCTACGGGCTGGTGGTGCTCGACGAGCGGCGGGCGGTAACCGACTTCGTGGAGAAGCCGAGCTCCGGGAGTCTGCCCTCGAACCTGATCAGCGCCGGCGCCTATGTGCTGGAGCGCGAGATCCTGAAGCTCGTCGCCCCCGACCGCAACGTCTCGATCGAGGGCGAGATCTGGCCCCTGCTGGTCGGTGAGGGCCTGTACGGGTTCCCCTCTGACAGCTATTGGATGGACATCGGCACCCCCGGCCGCTACCTGCAGGGCACCTTCGACATCCTCGAGGGCAACGTCGAGTCGGCCGTGCGGGGGAGCCTCGGCGAGGACTGGCTGGCGATCGACGAGCGCGCGCGCGTGGACGGCCGTGCGATCCCCCCGGCCCTGATCGGCCCCGGATGTGAGGTCGCCGAGGGAGCCCGCGTCGGCAGCCTGGTGGTGCTGGGGCGCGACGTCACGGTCGGCCCGGGCAGCTCGCTGGAGCGGGCGGTGGTGCTCGACGGGGCCCGGATCGGAGCCGGTTGCGAGCTGCGCGACTGCATCGTCTGCGAGGGGGCGGTCGTGGGCGACGCCACCAAAGTGACCGGTGGCGCGGTCCTCGGAGAAGGTGTCAGGATCGGGTCTGACAACGTGGTGACCCGCGGGGCGCGTATCTTCCCCGGAGTGGATCTCCCTGACCGGGCGATCGAGTTCTAGCCCGCGGGTGCCGATCACCTCCGGCGGGCCGACCGAGCATCACGGACGAGAAAGGCGACGATGGCAGCAACCACTCCCGACGGCGACACCCACCGCCACCCCGGCATCTCCGGGCTGACCCGCGAGTCGATCGCCGCGGTCGACCCCTCCGACCAGCTCGGCGACGTGCTGGCGCTGCCCGAGCACCTGCGCGACGCGCTGTGGCGGGTGGAGTCGGCGATCATGGAGGACCGCGACGCCCCCGCCGGCCTGGTCGTGGCGGGGATGGGCGGCTCGGCGATCGGCGGGGCGCTCGCGCGGGCGGCGCTCGGCGACCACTCCACGCGTCCGATCTTCGTGACCCGCGCCTACGGGCTGCCGACCTGGACC
>DATJOU010000238.1:0-3007 GCA_035506775.1 Solirubrobacteraceae bacterium
GTAGTGGGTCGAGGCGTGCGGCATCAGCGGCAGCACGATCGCCAGGAAGCCGTACGCGCCCACCTTCGAGAGCACCCCGGAGAACACCATCAGCACCTCGATCGGCATCGCCCGGTAGCCGTCGGGCATCCACCCGTGCAGCGGGAAGGCGGGCATCTTCACCAGGAAGGCGGCGGCGAAGCAGAGGAAGATCCAGTCCTGCGAGCCGGCGGGCAGGCCCATGGTCTGCAGCGAGGTGAGCACGAAGGTGATGTGCTGCCCGCTGTGCTCGGAGGCGATCACGCCGAGGGCGACCGCGCCGGCGAGCATCAGCAGCGACCCCACCAGCGTGTAGATGACGAGCTTGATCGTCGCCCGCACCCGTCCCGGTTCGCGCCCCCAGCCTCCCGTCAGGAAGTAGAACGGGATCAGCATCAGGTCGAAGAAGGCGACGAACAGCGCCAGGTCCTGCGACAGGAAGGCCCCGAGCACGGCGGACTCGGCGAGCAGCATGTTGAAGTAGAAGAGCCGCGGCCGTTCCCAGGTGCGCAGCGTGGAGGCGAACACGGCCACGGCGAACAGCAGCGTCGTGAGCGCCAGCAGGAACAGGTTCAGGCCCGAGAGGGCGAGCTTGTAGTGGATCCCCAGTTCGGCGATCCAGACCACGTCGGTGACGTCCTGCAGTCCGCCCCCCGCCTTGTAGGAGGCGATGTAGGACAGCGACAGCCCGAATGCCCCCAGCGCGCCGGCGAGCGCGAACGCCGCCGGCAGCCATGAGCGCGCCGGGCGCCCACCGGCCAGCCGCCCGGCCACCGCTCCCAGCACACCGCAGGCGGCGGGCAACCAGAGCATGATCGAGAGCGGGGCCATCGTCAGCTCTGCAGCAGGAAGTAGAAGCCCACGCCGGCCACGCCGACGATCAACAGCGCGGCGTAGTAGCGCACGAACCCGTTCTGGACCGCCCGCACGGCGGCCGACCCGGCTCGCACGATCCCGGTCGTGCCCCCGATCAGGGTCTCGTCCACGAACGCCCGCTCGAAGGTGTTCTTCGCGAACGCCCCGGCGGCGGCGGTGGGGCGCACGACCAGCGCGTCGATCAGCTCGTTGAAGTACCAGGCGTGGCTGAGCAGCTCATACAGCCACCTGAAGCGCTCCTGGATGCGGGTCGAGGTCCCGGGCTTGACGACCCACACGCGGTGCGCGATCGCGATCCCGATCAGGGCCAGCACGGTGCCGAGCCCGAGGCCGAACACGAGCAGGCCTTCTTTGAGCGGCTCCCTGTAGTTGAGCGCGTGCTCGAAGGAGCCCTGCAGGAAGTTGGTCACCACGTCGTCCACTTCCGGGATCTGGATCAGCCCCGCGAGGACCGCCCCCACCGCCAGCACCGTCATCGCCACCGCCATCGGCCAGGCTTTTTCGGCGATCGCGTGGGTCGGCCCGGGGAAGCCGACGTCGAGGTCCTCCTCTTCGCCGTTGGCCGGGTTGAAGGGGTGGGGAGCGTGATGGACGTGACCTTCTTCGAGCTCGCGTGCCTCCTCGACGGGCTCGCCGTGGAAGGCCCGGAAGATCATCCGGAAGGTGTAGATCGCCGTCAGCAGGGCCGCCACGTAGCCGGCCCCGTAGAGCGCCCAGTGCCACCCGCCCCGCTCTCCGGTTTCGAGCAGGATCTCGTCCTTGGAGAAGAAGCCGGAGAACGGCGGCACCCCCGAGAGGGCGAGCCCGCCGATCAGGAAGCACGCGTAGGTGAAGGGCATCGCCTTGCGGAAGCCCCCCATCCGGTTCAACGACTGCTCGCCCGCCATCGCCCCGATCAGCGACCCTGCGCCCATGAACAGGAGCGCCTTGAAGAAGGCGTGGGTCATCAGGTGGAACAGCCCGGCGGCGTAGGCGCCGACGGACACCCCCATGATCATGTAGCCGATCTGCGACATCGTCGAGTACGCGATCACGCGCTTGATGTCGGTCTGGACGAGCGCGATCGTGGCGGCGATCAGGAGCGTCGCGCAGCCGATCACGGCGCCCACGTCCTGGGCCGCGGGGGCGCGTTCGAAGAGCGGGTGCATGCGCGCGATCAGGTACACGCCGGCGGTCACCATCGTGGCGGCGTGGATCAGGGCGCTGACCGGGGTCGGTCCCTCCATCGCGTCCGGGAGCCAGGTGTGGAGCGGGATCTGGGCCGACTTGGCGAACGCCCCCACGAGCAGCAGCACGCACCCGGCGACGAGGTCGCCGTTGTCGGGGCTGAAGCCGAAGGCGCCGTGTTCGGCGGCGTGGAAGGTGCCCAGGAAGTCGAGCGTGTGGGTGTGTTTGAAGATGAAGAAGGTGCCGAGCACCAACCCGGCGTCGCCCACGACGTTGATCACGAACGCCTTGATGCCGGCGGCGGTGGCGGTCCGGCGCCGGTACCAGAACGAGATCAACAGGTAGGAGGCCGCTCCCACGAAGGCCCACCCGACGATCAGGATCACGAAGTTGCCGCCGAGGACGAGCAGCAGCATCGAGAAGACGAAGAAGTTCAGGTAGGAGAAGTAGCGGGCGTAACCCCGGTCGCGGTCCATGTAGGCGACCGAGTACAGGTGGATCATCGAGGAGACCCCGGTGACGATCAGGATCATGTACACCGACAGGGGGTCGACGAGGATCGACATTTCGCCGTCCACGCCGACCGTCGAGGCGTAGCTCCACAGCGAGGACACGAGCTGCCGGTGCTCCGGCGGGTGCCCGAGCAGCGACACCAGCGTCGCCACCGCGGCCGCGAACGAGAGCAGGATCGCGCCCGTCCCGACCCAGCCGGCGGCGTTGCCGATGCGCCGGAACGAGAACGCGATCGCGAGCGTGCCCGCGAGCGGGAAGGCGAGCACCAGCCAGGCGTAGGTCGTCGTGCTCAAGGTCCTAGCCCTGCAGCTCGCGGAGCTCGTCGACGTCGATCGGCAACCGCCGGCGGTAGAGCGCGACGATCATCCCGAGACCGATGCAGACCTCGCACGCCGCCACGGTCATCACCACCAGCGCCAGGATCTGACCGTCG
>DATJOU010000239.1:0-2964 GCA_035506775.1 Solirubrobacteraceae bacterium
GCCCGCGGCTTCGGCATGCGGGTGCTGGCCTTCGACCCGTTCGTGAGCGCCGAGCGCTTCCGCGAGCACGGGGTGGAGAAGGCCGACAGCCCCGAGGAGCTGTACGCGAACGCCGACTTCATCACCGTCCACCTGCCCAAGACTCCCGACACGATGGGCTTCGTGGACGCCGACGCGTTCGCCGCGATGCGCGAGGGGGTGCGGGTCCTGAACGTCGCCCGCGGTGGCCTGATCGACGAAGACGCACTCAAGGACGCACTCGACTCCGGCCAGGTGGCCGGAGCGGCGCTCGACGTGTTCCCCGAAGAGCCCGTCACCGAGCATCCCCTGTTCGGCTACGAGAACGTGATCGTCACCCCCCACCTGGGGGCCTCCACCGCCGAGGCCACCGACCGGGCCGGCTACCAGAGCGCCGAGCAGGTCGTGGCGGCGCTCACCGGCGGGGTCGTCTCGACGGCCGTCAACATCCCCGCCATCGGCGCCGAGGACATGGAGGCGCTGGGACCGTTCCTGCCCCTCGCCACCCAGCTCGGCCGCCTGGCGATGACGCTCGCCGCCGGCAGCTCGGTGGAGCGCATCGAGGCCGCCTTCCTCGGCCGGATCGCCGACTTCGACACCCGCCTGCTCGGCCTGGCCGTGATCGTGGGTGCCCTCCAGGGACGTAGCGAGGAGCAGGTCAACGTCGTCAACGCTCCCTCGATGGCTGCCCAGCGCGGGATCGTCTTCGAGGAGAAGGTGATCACAGAGGCCGAGGACTTCAACGAGCTGATCCGGGTCACCGTGATCGCGGGCTCCGAGCGGGTGGCGGTGGCCGGCACCGGGATCGGACCGGGCCGCGTCCCCCACCTGGTGGAGGTCCAGGGCCGTCGCCTGACGATCGAGCTCGAGCCCCACGTGACCGTGTTCCGCTACCGCGACCTCCCCGGGATGATCGGGCGGGTGGGCACGATCTTCGGCGCCCACGGCATCAACATCTCCTCGGCCGCCGTCGGACACGCCGCCAACGGCGACGCCGACGAGGGCCGCCTGGCCGCGATGGTCGTCACCACCGACACCGCCGTCCCCGAGGAGGTCGTGGCGGAGATCGTCGAGTCCGAGGGCTTCGTCAACGGCTGGTCGGTGGATCTGCGCTGAGTCGGATAGTCTCGGCCGCGCGGTGCGCACGGTTGTGATCACAAAGCACGGGGGGCCGGGGGTGCTCGAGGTGCAGGAGCGCCCCGATCCGTCCCTCGGGGCGGGGGAGGTGCGGATCGACGTGGCCGCCTCCGGGATCAACTTCGCCGACGTGATGGCGCGCATGGGGCTCTACCCCGACGCCCCCAAGCCTCCCTGCGTGGTCGGCTATGAGGTCGCCGGCACCGTGTCGGAGGTGGGGGAGGGAGTGACCGGCGTGAGCCCTGGCCAGCGAGTGCTGGCGGGGACCTCCTTCGGCGGCTACGCCTCACAGGTGGTCGTGCCCCAGGACGACGTGGTCGCGCTCCCGGATCGACTCACCTTCGAGCAGGGGGCCGCGATCCCCGTCAACTACGCAACCGCCTGGGCGGGCCTGATCGGCTACGGGACGCTGCAGCCCGGCGAGCGCGTGCTGATCCACTCCGCCGGCGGCGGGGTCGGGATCGCCGCCACCCAGATCGCCAAGCGCAACGGTGCCGAGATCTACGGGACCGCCTCGCCGGCCAAGCACGCGCGCTGCGAGGAACTGGGCGTGGACCACATGCGCGACTACACCCGTGACGGTTGGGAGAAAGGCCTCCCGAAGTTCGACGTGATCCTCGACGCCGTCGGGGGGCGCAGCTTCAGGCGCAGCTACGACCTGTTGCGTCCGGGCGGTCGGCTGGTTGCCTTCGGGGCCTCCGCGGTCGTGTCGGGCGAGCGCCGCAACATCCCTGCTGCGCTCAAAGCGGTCCTGAGCATGCCTCGTTTCAACATGGTCAAGCAGATGTCCGAATCGAAGGCCGTGATCGGGCTCAACATGCTGACGCTGTGGAAGGACCGCGGCACGCTCCGCCCGTGGATCGCACCGCTCCAGGAGATGCTCGACGACGGCACCATCCAGCCGGTGGTCGGAGGGGAGTTCCCGTTCGAGAAGACCGGCGAGGCCCAGGGCATGATCACCGCCCGGCGCAACGTCGGCAAGGTCGTCATCACCCCGTAGCCGAGCGGCCGATTCGCCGCTCCCGGGCGCGGGATCGGTGCTAACCTCCGCTCCAGATGCCGTTCTCTGGTCTCGCCCTCTCGCTGCTTCTGCTCCCCCTTCGGGGGGAATAGTGCGTGGCGGCCGCGTAGCCGCAAACCCAGCAGAGAGGAAACGACCAGCGAGACGAGAAAGGGAGCAGTGACGGCATGAGCGGCACAGGTGCAGGCACACGGGACGAGAGCAATCGCGTCCGGATCTTCGACACGACCTTGCGTGACGGCGAGCAGTCGCCGGGCATATCGCTCAACAAGCAGGAAAAGCTGGAGATCGCACACCAGCTCGCACGCCTCGGGGTGGACGTGATCGAGGCGGGCTTCCCGATCACCTCACCGGGCGACTTCGAGTCGGTCCAGGCGATCGCACGGGAGGTCGAAGGACCGGTCATCTGCGGGCTCGCCCGCACCGGCAAGCAGGACATCGACGCGGCCTGGAACGCGGTCCGCGATTCCTCCCGGCCGCGGATCCACACCTTCATCGCCACCAGCGACATCCACATCGAGCGCAAGCTCCAGACGACCCGCGAGGACGTCAAGGGTCAGGTCCGCGCGGCCGTCGCCCAGGCGAGGGAGCTGACCGACGACGTCGAGTTCTCACCCGAGGACGGATCCCGCTCGGACATCGAGTACATGGCCGAGGTGATCTCGATCGCACTCGAGGAGGGAGCCACCACGATCAACGTCCCCGACACGGTCGGGTACACGATGCCCTCCGAGTACGCGGCCATGTTCGAACAGCTCTACCGGCTGGTCCCCGGCCTCCGCGACGTG
>DATJOU010000240.1:0-4398 GCA_035506775.1 Solirubrobacteraceae bacterium
GAGCTAACGTCAGACACGGGCTGGTCCTCCTTCGTATGCGGCACTGGCCGCAGCGGTTTTCGACAACGCCGCGACGCTAACCCGCGAAAGATGCGAACGCCGAGGGCCAGCCCACCCCGGCATCCATGCTGACTAGAATCGCCCGACGATGGGGGCCAGCGGATACGCCGAACGGGTTCCCTACTCGCGGACCCCCGCGCTGTTCGGCCAGGTGATGGGGCTCGTCGCCGTCACGACGGGGTTCGCGACGCTCGGCGTGTTCCTCTTCAGGAACACGGGCGGCGCCTTCTGGTTCATAGCCTGGCTGCTCGCGTTGGGCTGCCTGGTGGGCCTGAACGTCGCCAACTCGCGCGGGAACCACAGTCTCGCGCTCGTGCTGCTGTTCGTGTTCGGGCTGCTGCTCGGAGGGAGCGTCGCCTCGACGGTCAACTACTACTCCGCCACCGACCCGACGGCGGTCCGCCAGGCCTTCGGGGCCACCGCCCTGTTCGTGGGCGGCCTCGGGGCGACCGGTTACGCGATCCGCAAAGACCTCTCGTTCCTGTACCGGTTCCTGTTCTGGGCGCTGCTCGCCCTGATCCTCGCGGGGATCGTGCTGATCTTCGTCCGCATACCGGCCGCCTACACCGCCTACGCGGTGATCGGGCTGGTGATCTTCGGGGGCTACACGGTCGTCGACTTCAACCGCCTGCGCCGTGCCGGGTCAGACGAAGCCATACCCCTGGCGGCGGGGATCTTCATCGACATCCTCAACATCTTCCTGCTGTTCCTGAGGATCTTCGCCCGCGAATAGCACGCCGCAGGGCGGCCGCGAGAGCGGCTTCCGCGGGGAACTGAGAGGGGGCGCGACGACCGTGAGGGGTACGCGTCGCCGCGCCCGATGCCAGTGGCACGCTAGGAGGGATCTTTCGCGTGTGGCGCGGGCGAGTTTCCGCTTCGGGGGCCGCCGTGTCTAATAGTTTGTTGGCGCTCTGGTATAAACAAAGCCTATCTCTAAGGCCTAGCGGGGCGCCATGGCCAGCGGTTACCTACCGCCAACCAACCAGACGACAACGGGGACACGAGGGGCATCCGATCCGTTCGGCGCGGGTAGGTGGGGCCCGTGACCTTCAGACGAGGCCATCTCGACTACTTCGTGGCGGTCGCGGAGGAGGGCCAGATCACCCGTGCGGCCGCGCGCCTGCACGTCGCACAACCGGCCCTGTCGCAGGCGATGGCACAGCTCGAGGGCGAACTCGGGGTGACGCTGCTGCAGCGCCACTCCCGGGGCGTGACCCTGACACCCGCCGGTGAGGCGTTCCTGCCGAAGGCACGGGCCGCGGTGGCGGCCCACGAAGAAGCGGCCCTCACCGGGCAGTGGCTGGCCCGGGCGGCCCAGGGAACGGTCGATTTCGGGTTCGTGGGACACGCCCCCGCCCTCGACAGCCCGGGCCTGCTGGAGATCTTCCGCACCACCCACCCCGACGTCAGCCTCCGCTTCCGGGAACTCCCATTCCCGTCCTCACACACGAAACTGTGGCTCGCAGAGGTCGACCTCGCGGTCTGCCACCGTCCACCGGTCGACCCCGACACCTGGATGCATCCCCTGCGGGAGGAGGGGCGCGTGGTGATGGCCTCCCGCACCCACCCCCTGGCCGAGCGCGAGGAGGTGACCGTGGAAGACGTGATCGACGAGACCTTCGTCGGGATCGACCCCTCGGTGGACCCCGATTGGAGCGGGTTCTGGGCGCTCGAGGACTACCGCGGGGCACCGGCGACGCGCACGCTCGACCACGCCAAGAACGCCCAGGAGATGCTGGCCGCGATCGCCTCCAGCAGGGCCATCACCACGGCTCCGGGGTCGGTCGCGGCGATGATGCTCACGGACCTCAGCGGGATCCGGGCGATACCGCTGGTGGACGCTTCTCCTGCGGTCATCACCCTCAGCGGGCACGCCGACCGCAACAACCCTCTGGTGGCCCAGCTGCTCGACTTCGCCCGCGGACTCAACGTGGTCCCCGGGATCGCCGCTCAGGCCTGAGCCGACCCGCCCCCTTCGGCGCTCGCCAGCGCCCGGTCGAGGCTCGCTTGGCTCTGGGGTCCCCGCAGCTCGGCCACGATCCGGTGGCGGTCGTTCACGACGAAGGTCGTCGGCAGGCCGGTGATCCCGTAGGCGTTGCCGACCGTGCCCTGAGGGTCGCTGAGGTTGGGGAACGTCCAGCCGTAGCGGGCTATGAACGAGCGGCCGCCCGTGCGGGCGTCGCTCCAGTCCACGCCCACGATCCGCGCCCGTCCCTCGCTGCTGCGCGAGAAGCGCTCGAGCGCCGGGGCCTCCCGCGAGCAGGGACCGCACCAGCTCGCCCAGAACACGACCAGCACGGGCTTGCCGTGGGCGGAGGACAGCAGGCCGGTGAGGTTGGCGGGGGGGCCCGACAGCTGCGCTCCCGGCAGCCCGGGGGCGGGGCGTCCGGACACGCCCGAGGTCCCGGCCAGCCCGAAGACGGCCGCCGCCACCAACGCCGCGAGCCCGAAGAACCCCAGCGCGGCCCTGCGCTTGGACCGCGGTGACAACCCCTCCCTCACCGGGCTCCGTCGAGGCCCGATGGGAGATTCCTGCAAGTACAACGCATTTTGCGAACAAATATGTTAGGTTGCCCGCCGTTCGTGCCGAATCCGGGCCCCCATGGGGCCGTGGATCGGGGGACCCAATGCGGTTCTTCCGCGGGGGCGAATCGCCACAGGTGTGGCGTAGCGTAGACGTTTACGCGAGCCCGACAGCTAACCCCGTAGGCGCCCAGAAACGTAGACGAAAGGACCGCCGCGCATGTCGGGATCCACCCGTGATCTTGCCGTCGTTGACCACTGGAACGACTCTCTGCAACGCTCGCTGGAACGACGCGCCCGGGCCAGCCGAGGATTCGCACGCCGCAGCCGCAGGGCCGGGAGGACGATCGCCCTGACCGCGGAGACCGCCCTCCTCAAGACCCCTCGGGACCTCTCCGAAGAGGAGCCCTGGGAGCTCTCCCTGGGACGCTCCCGTGCGCGCCGCAGGGCGGCGGAGCTGCGCTTCGTCCCGGCCAGCTCGAGGGCCAAGCGCCTGTCGCTGGGTGCCCTGGCGGCCTTCACCGTCGCCCCCGCCGCCGGCATCGCCAGCGGTCAGGCCCCGCTCGCCGGGACCGGGGCCAACCCCGAGCCGGCCACCACCACCGAGCACACGATCGTGCTCACCTTCGGCAGCGAAGGCAGGCAGGTGCGGCTGCTCCAGCAGGCGCTGGGAGGGATCAAAGTGGACGGCATCTTCGGTCCCGAAACCGAAGCCGCGGTCCGCTCCTTCCAGGCCCGCAGCGGGCTGCAGGTGGATGGTGTGGTCGGTCCGATGACCGCCTCGGCGCTGCGCGGGGAGGCCTCCGGCAGCACCCTCACCAGCGAAGTCGACGTGGTCGGCCCGTCCCAGCCGACGGCCACCGCCGCCAGGCGCGTGAACGCCGACCTGGCGCTCGGATCCCCCGAAAGCTCCGGCAACGGCGGTACCGAAGCCCCCGGCGAAGGTGGCAGCGAAGAAGGCTCCAGCGAAGAAGCCGGTCACGGGGAAACGGCCGCCGAAGACGCCACGAGCAGCTCCGTCGCCGAATCCGCCAAGCTCGGAGGCGGCGCCGAAGCCCCCTCCGAAGACGCCGAAGCCGGCGAAGCGGCGCCTGCCACGGCGGGCTCCGCGCAGCAGCAGTCGAGCGTCGGCGAAAAGGCCGCCGTCGACGACGTGAAAGCCCTCCAGCTGGCTCTGCACGTCAGCCCCGATGGTGAATTCGGTCCCGAAACCGAGGCCGCCGTGCGCCGCCTGCAGGCCCGCCACGGGCTCACCGTGGACGGCGTCGTCGGGCCCTCTACCTGGGGCGTGATCGGGGTTCACACCCTCCCCACGCTCACCCCGCCGGCCTCGGCGATGCCCAAGGAACCGGCCCCGGCCCAGGCCGCGCACCACGACCCCGCCACCGGCGAAGCCGAAGAAACCGGTGCCGTTGCGGGCCCCACGGGCAACCCGATCCGCCAGCTCCAGTACGCCCTCCACCAAAGCGTGGACGGTGAATTCGGTCCCGAAACCGAGGCCGCCGTGCGCCGCCTGCAGGCCCGCCACGGGCTCACCGTGGACGGCGTCGTCGGCCCCTCGACGTGGGCGGTGTTGGGAATCAGCGACCAGAGCACCCTCACCCCTCCCCGCTCGGCGATCGTCGAACCGAGCGAAGCCGGGGCCGGCGGCGGTGGCGCCGGAGACCCGTCGGGCAGCGCCATCAGCACCGCCGGCGGCGGTGAAGGGGTCATCTCGCGCGTGATCGCGGCAGGGGACGAAATCGCGACCCGCCCGTACGTGTACGGGGGCGGGCACGGCTCCTTCGAGTCCGAGGGCTACGACTGCTCCGGGTC
>DATJOU010000241.1:0-3596 GCA_035506775.1 Solirubrobacteraceae bacterium
CAGCGCGATCGCGGCCACGCCGAGGGTGGCCTGCTTCTCGGGGATCAGGCGCCCGGCGAACAACACCAGCGGGTCGGCGGGCGCGGGGGCGAGGGTCTCCTCGGTCCCGGTGTAGAGGCCGCGCAGAACCGTGATCGGCCCCCGCAGGCCCTCCTCCCGCAGCCGCTCGGCGTGGAGCTCCGAGAAGCAGAAGGCGCGCTGGGGGATCAGCGCGCACAGCCGCTGCACGAGCGCGCCCACGCGGCCGCCGGCGGCTCCGAGGTAGTCGCGCCAGTAGGAGGCGCTCCACACCTCGAACCAGTCCACCACCAGCCCGAAGCCCATCATCCCACGAAGCGGCGCCGCGGCCAGCAGGGGGAAGTACGGGAAGGAGCACGTGTGCAGAACGTCGTAGCGGCGGCCGTGGCGCAGCAGGTGCCAGAAGACCCCCGCGCCGAAGGCCAGCGGCGGCAGGATGCGCCGGCGGCCGGAGGCGGTGTACAGATCCATCCGGGGCCCCGCCGCCACCACCCGCACCCCGTCCGGGGCGTCGGGGCGCCCTCCGCGGGGCCACTGCCGCAGCGTCAGGTAGGTGACCTCGTGCCCGGCGGCGGCGAGCCGCCCGGCGAGGTTCCTGTACCAGCGCTCGGCGCCCCCGACGGTGTGGGGGTAGAGGCAGTCGTAGACGATGCAGATCCGCATCCCGCTAGCATCCCATCCGCTGGGCGCGGACACCCGCACCGCCACTATCCGCCCGCTCAGGCGTTATAACGCACGACGCACGCCGCGCTGCCGAGCGCCTCTGGTCCGCCGAACCCCATGAGCACACTTGCCCCCGTAAGCGAGCGCCCCACGCGTCTTTCGACGCAGCAGGAGTCGCCGCTGGTGTCGGTCGTGATCCCGTGCCTGAACGAGGCCGAAAACATCGAGTCCT
Source organism: Solirubrobacteraceae bacterium (assembly GCA_035506775.1). Lineage (GTDB taxonomy): Bacteria > Actinomycetota > Thermoleophilia > Solirubrobacterales > Solirubrobacteraceae > Palsa-744. Next base: position 914 of record DATJOU010000241.1, read on the forward strand.
GCGTCGCCGCGGCGCTCGAGGTGATCGTCCGCATGGGGGTGCCCGGCGAGGTGGTCGTGGCGGACAACAACTCCGAGGACGACTCCGCACGGCTCGCCGAAGCGGCCGGGGCGCGCGTCGTGGTCGAACGGCGCCGCGGCTACGGGAGCGCATACCTCGCCGGCTTCGCCGCCTCGAGAGGCCGCTACATCGTGATGGCCGACGCCGACCTCACCTACGACTTCGACGAGATCCCGCGCTTCGTGGCCGCCCTCGAGGACGGGGCCGAGATGGTGATCGGCGACCGCATGGACAACATCCGCCCCGGGGCGATGCCGTGGCTGCACCAGTACGTCGGCAACCCGATCCTCACCGGACTTTTGAACCTGCTGTTCCGCACCGGCGTCAGCGACGCTCACTGCGGGATGCGGGCCGTGCGCCGTGAAGTGCTGCCCCGCCTGGACCTTCGTACGACCGGGATGGAGTTCGCCTCCGAGATGGTGATCCGGGCCGCCAAGGAGAACCTCAAGATCGCCCAGTTCCCGATCGAATACCACCCCCGCGGGGGGGAGAGCAAGCTGTCGAGCTTTCGCGACGGGTGGCGCCACCTGCGCTTCCTGCTGGTCCACTCGCCCAACTACCTGTTCATCCTCCCCGGCGCGGTGCTCGCCGGCCTGGGCACGGTCGTGGTCCTGCTGGTCGTCACGGGGCTGGACTTCTTCGGTCGCGCCTGGGGGATCCACGCCCTGATCGGGGGCGCGCTGATGATGATCGTCGGCACCCAGGTGCTGGCGCTGGGGCTGTGCGCCCACGCCTACGGCACCTACTTCATGAAAGAGCAGGACGCCTGGTTCGACAACATGCGCGGGCGCTTCCGGCTCGAGCACGGTCTGCTGCTCGGTGGGGCGTTCGTGCTCGTCGGCCTGATCGCCGGCGGGTGGATCCTCGGCACGTGGATTTCCCACGGCTTCGGGTCGCTGGCGGACGAACACCTCGCGGTGGTCGCGGCGACGTTCGTGATCGTCGGGATCCAGATCTTCTTCTCGTCCTTCCTTCTGAGCATCCTCGGGTTGCGACGAGCTGAGTAGATGGCGCTGGCGTGGGGCGTGTTCCCGCTCCTGCTGCTCGCCATCTGCCTCGGCTGTGGGCTGCTGGTCGAGTGGATCGCGGGCTGGCGTCTCCCGGGAGCCCTGCTGCCGTCGATCGGCCTCGCGCTGATCATCGTCGTTGCCAGCCTGACCACCCGTAATCCCCATACTGCCCCGCTCACCACCGCCGCCGTGGTGGTGCTCACGGTCGCCGGCTTCGCGCTCGGGTGGCGCCGGGCGCGGGGGCTGCGCCCGAAGGGCTGGCCGCTGGCGGTCGGGCTGGCGAGCTACGCCGTGTTCGCCGCCCCCGTGGTGCTGTCGGGGAGCGCGGCCTTCCTGGGCTACTTCACGCTCAACGACGCGGCCGTCCACTTCGCCCTCATCGACCAGCTCCTGAGCCACGGCCGCGACCTCTCGAACCTGCACCCGCCGTCGTCGGTATCGGCGGTGCTGCAGAACTACATCTCCACCTCCTATCCGGTCGGCTCGCAGGTCGCGCTGGGCGCCGTGCGGCCGCTGATCGGGCAGGACATCGCGTGGATCTTCCAGCCCTACATGGCGGTGATCATGTCGCTCGGGGCGGTGAACATCTACGTGCTGCTGGAGGGGGTGGTGAGCTCGCGCCCGCTACGGGCGCTGACGGCCTTCATCGCCGGGCAGGCGGGCCTGCTGTACGCCTACTACCTCGAGGCCAGCATCAAGGAACTCGCCAGCGCCTGGGTGATCACGCTGGTGGTGGCGCTCGTGTTCCTCACGCTCGCCGGCCAGGTCGGGCTGCGCCGGCTGGTGCCGCTGGCGATCGTGGCCGTGGCCGGGCTCGACGTGCTGAACCTCGCGATCGCGCCCTGGCTGGCGCTGCCGCTGGCGTGCTTCGTGGTCGTGGTCGCGTGGCGCTTCCGGCATGCCGCCCGCCGCACGTCCACCCGGCGGCTCGTGATCGGAACGGTGATCTTCCTCGCCGCCCTGGCTGTGATCGCGGCCCCGGTGATCCGCGGGGTGTCCTCGTTCGTGAACACCGCCGAAGGCGTGCTGACGCAGTCCGGCGACCTCGGCAACCTGTTCTCGCCGCTGCAGAAGTGGGAGATGTTCGGGATCTGGCCGAGCGGCGACTTCCGCCTCGACGTCACCGGCCACTCGCGCATCACCTACGCCCTGATCGGGATCGCCGTCGCCAGTGCGGTGTTCGGGGTGATCTGGCTGTGGCGCCGCCGCTCGTGGGCGCCGCTGCTGCTGATCGTCAGCGACGCGATCGCCGCCGGCTTCCTGCTCACGCGCGCCTCCCCGTACGCCAGCGCGAAGGTGATGGCGATCTTCTCGCTGGCCACCGTGCTCGCGGCGATGCTGGGGGCCGCGGCGCTGAACGACTACGGGCGTCGGCTGGAGTGCTGGGGTCTGGCCGCGGTGATCGCGGGGGGAGTGCTGTGGACGAACGCGCTCGGCTACAAGTACTCCGCCGTGGCCCCCCGCGGGCGCTTGGAAGAGCTGGCCCAGATCGGCAGGCGCTTCTCCGGCCAGGGGCCGGCCTTCTACAACCTCTCCGACGAGTTCGCGATCCACTTCCTGCGCGGCGAGGCGCCCGACGACATTGCTATCGGCGGCCCGCCGGCGCCGGCGAA
>DATJOU010000242.1:0-2834 GCA_035506775.1 Solirubrobacteraceae bacterium
CGAGCGGCGCCTGCGGGCCGCGCGGCCCGCCGACCACGTGCCGCCGCCCCCGCTGAGCTCCGTCCTGCCGGCGATCCAGCGGGCGGCGCAGGAGCCCGGGAGCGCCTCCATGCCGCGCGAGCGGCGCTGGTGGCAGCGCACCCGGATCATCGCTCCGGCGATCGCGGCCGCCGTGGTGCTCGCCGGGGCCGGTGGGGGAGCGTTGTTGCTGCAGCGGGGCTCGCCCCTGCCGGCGGCCTACGTCGTGCCCGCGAACCCCGAAACGGGACTCGGCCAACCCGAAGCTGCGAGCCTCACGCCGCTGTCGGTGCGGGTGGCGGACCCCGAAGGGGGGCCGCCGTGGGGGATGCGCGTGATCCGCACCACGCGGGGGCTCGTGTGCCTGCAGGGAGGACGTCTCCAGAACGGCCAGCTCGGCGGTCTCGGCAGCGGATATGCGTTCGACGGCGACGGCCGCTTCCACCCCTTCCTGGCCGAAGACGCGATCGCCACCGACGCCTGCCCCGCCGTCGGCGCCGAACGGCCCGCGTTCCTCCCGGGCTCGCCGATGATCGTGACCGCGAACGCGCTCCCGCTGGCGGGTGAAAACGTGGCCCCGGGGGACCGGGTGCACTGCGACCTCCCCGGTGAAGACGACTGGGGAGTGCGATGCCCGCAGTCCGAACTGCGACAGGTGGCGATGGGGCTGCTCGGGCCGGACGCCAGCTCGATCGGCGTGTCGGTCCCGGGCGGGTCGAGCTTCACCGTCAAGCCGGTCGGCCGCGACGGGGCCTACCTGATCGTGCTGCCGGCGCCGGCGAACGCGAACGCGAGCATGAACTCGGGCCCCGCCGGACGCGCCGTGCTGACGATCACCTACAACGACGGCTCGCAGTGCCAGATCCCCTACTCGGCGTCCGGGCACCAGTGCAGGGCGCGCGGCGCCGAGGCCGAAGGTGGGGCGGCCCCGACCTCCCTTCCGGACACTCCCGTCGGGGCCGAATACGTGTTGTCCGCGAGTCATCTGGAAAACAACCTGATCGCGGACGAACGCGGTACCGGGCCGAACACGTCGTCGGCCTTCAAACCCGCGAGCGAAAGCGAGGAAAGCTCCGGGCCGGCCGCCGCGATCACGTTCACCGCCCCGATCGCGGCTCCCAACGCCTCGACCGCCTACGTCGTCGAACTGCGTCCCCGGGAAGTGCCCGGCTGTGCCACCCCGTCGCTGATCGTCTCCCAGCCCAGCAGCCACGACATCACCGCCGGGCAGCGGGTGAAGCTCATGGTCCCGCTCGAGAGCACCTGCGCCACCAGCTACGCGGGGCGCGTGTTCATCGCCCACTCCTCGGGCGTCGGCGGCGAACAGGGCGAAGGCCCCCTGTACGAGGTGATCGCCGCCCAGTTCGGCCCCGGCGAGCGTGGCAACCCGCTGAAGTTCGCGACCGTCGGGCGCTTCCAGCTGGTCGTGCCGTGAGCGGCGCCCCCGCCTGCGGGGCCCTTCCTCACACGTCCTGACGCAGGTACGCGAGCACCGCGAGCACCCGCCGGTGGTCGTTGGCGGCAGGGGGGAGGTCGAGCTTGGACATGATGCTCTGGACGTGCTTCTCGACTGCTCCCACCGTCAGCACGAGCGTCTCGGCGATGCCGGCGTTGGAGCGGCCCTCGGCCATCAGCCCGAGGACCTCGCGCTCGCGGGGGGTGAGCCTCGCCAGGGGCGCGTCTTCGCGGCGGGCGCGGAACAGCTGTGCCACGACGTCGGGGTCCAGCGCCGTACCGCCATCGGCGACGCGCCGGACCGCCTCCAGGAAGTCGGCCACGTGCATGATGCGGTCCTTCAGCAGGTACCCGACCCCCTCGGCCCCTCCGGCCAGCAGCTCACCCGCGTAGGTCTCCTCGACGTACTGGGAGACGACCAGGATCGCCGTCTCCGGCACCCGCTTGCGCAGCTCGAGCGCGGCCCTCAGGCCCTCGTCGCGGAATTCCGGGGGCAGGCGGATGTCCACCACCGCCAGGTCCGGTGTGTGCTCAACCACCTCCCGGATCAGCGAGTCGCCGTCGCGGACGGCGGCGATCACCTCGATCCCGTTGTCGCGCAGCAGACGCGTGAGTCCGTCGCGCAGCAGCGCGAGGTCCTCCGCGATCACTACCCGCACGGCAGCTCCGCGTGGATCGTGGTGGGTCCCCCGGGTGGGCTGGAGACGGTGAGCCGGCCGTCGAGGGCCTCGACCCGGCGCCGCAGCCCCGTCAGCCCTCCGCCGTGTGGGTCGGCTCCCCCGCGCCCGTCGTCCGACACGTCGAGCTCGAGCCGGTCTCCCACCTGCCGCACGTCGATCGTCACGCGGCCGGCGTGCGCGTACTTGCCCGCGTTCGCGAGCGACTCGGCTACCACGAAGTAGGCGGCGCTCTCCACCACGGGGGGAAGTCTGCCGGGAAGCGACACGGACACCGACACCGGCAGCGGGGTCGAGCTGACGAGCGCCCCGATCGCGGCCTCCAGGCCGCGGTCCGACAGCACCGGCGGGTGGATCCCGCGGGCTAGGTCGCGGAGCTCACGCAGCGCCTGCTCGGCCCCCACCCGCGCCTCGGCAAGCAGCTCACCGGCCCGCTCGGGATCCTCGGCCAGCGTGTGCTCGGCCATCCCCAGGCTCATCCCCAGCGCCACCAGCCTGGCCTGGGCTCCGTCGTGGAGGTCGCGCTCGATCCGCCGCAGCTCGGCGGACTGGACGTCCAGCGCGCCGCGGCGGGTCCGCGTCAGCTCGTCGACACGGGCGCTGAGGTCGGTCTGGCGCGGTGAGTAGAACACCGCGTGCAGGGCGAAGGCCATGGCCAGACCGACCGCCGGGAAGACCGGCCAG
>DATJOU010000243.1:0-3033 GCA_035506775.1 Solirubrobacteraceae bacterium
CCGATCCGCATAACGCCGTCGGTGCCTTCGTGAAGATCTACGAAGCCGGCAAAGCCGGCAAAGCCGTGTTCGTCTCGCGCAACGACGAATCGGGGACCAACACGAAGGAGCAGGAAATCTGGCGACAGGCCCACGAAGCGGACGCTGCGGTCGAAGTGCACGAAGTGGCGTCGAAACGGTTCGTCCCGTATGAAGAAGGCCACCTCGCGGCCTGGTACAAGGAGACCGGACAGACGCAGGGGGAAAACCTCAAAACGACGAACGCCTGCGCTGCGACGGAAGGGTGCTACACGCTCGTTGACAAGGGCACATATCTGTGGCAGTCCTCGCACGGGGAAAGCGCGAAGCTGAAGATCGTCTCGCAGGAAAACGAAGCAGCGGCGCCGGGTGGGCTGAGCGAGCTGACGAACCCGTTCCACGCGTATCTGGTGAAGAACGCCCCCAACCAGAAAGGGGCCGAAGACCTCCTGAACTTCCTGGTCTCGGAAAAGTTCCAGAAGGAAGTCGCGAAGTTCCCGAAGGCCGCGACCGAAAAGTCGTTCACGCCCGACGCCTACCCGGGCTTGGGCTCGGCGGAACTGCCGCTGACGGCGACGCCCGAAAGCAAGATCACGATCAAGGCCAGGTTCGTCTACGCACCGCCGGTACCCCCGGCGATCGAAGGCATGGAAGTGCACCTGATGCAGTCGGTCAACTGCAACAAGAACTACACCGAAGTCGCCACTCAGTCGACGCACCTGATCGGAACCGAAGCGGGCGCCGTCGAATTCACCGAAGTTCCGTTCGGCACAAAAAAGACGTGCTACGCGCTGGAAACGACCGGCTACCTCGACACGGCGTCGAACATTCAGACCCTGTTCACCCAGCACCTCAACACGGACCTGGGGCCGCGCGGGAACGGGATGGTGAAGCCGAGCAGGCAATAGGCGGATGGGAGGTGGCGAGCAGCCCCGGCAGGGTCTCGGCTTCGTGGGAATCCCGGCGGCACTCAGCCACAGCCCGGTGAGACGTCGGCGCGGATCGGCGACGGCCACGCTCCTTGCGATGCTCGTCCTGGCCGGCGCTGCGCCGGCGGCACATGCGCATGAAGCCGAACTCCGGATCACGCTCGAACCAAGCATCCCGCCAACGCTTCACCCCCCGAGCATCCCGGCTTCGACGATCGCCAAGAACGTACTCCACCACGGCGCCGGACCGGAAGAATTCGGCATGAGCGTCGCCGAAGTCGCCGCAGCCGAGGGAGTTGCGTGTGACCACGTGACGAAGCTCTCCGTGAGCACTCCTCTCGATCCGACTCCACACGTAATTGAAGGGCACGAAGCGATCTGTGGAGAAGAGCTCGGTGGCGGCGCACTCGCCGTCCCCTTCTTCGAGACGGTGGGGGGTTCCAACGAACCGCCGATTTGGTTCGTCTGGCCGCCATTGACACCCAACGAACTCATCTCGAAGCACGTGGTCCAAGGTGCAGGAGACGGCCCGCTCTTCGCCGACTTCGAAATCGAAGGTGGGCTGCTCGTCGTGGAGCCGCCTTCGTTCTCCCCGTCGCAGCCGGAAGCCGAAATGCCGGTGTCGTTCTCCGAACCCGAAGTGAGGCCCTCGATGGGCCATTCGGACCTCCAGTTCACGTGGAACTTCGCGGACGGCGAAACGGCGAGCGAACCGAGTCCCACCCATATCTTCGACCCCCCTCACGGAAGCGGCAAGCACACCTACCACGTCACGGTCACCGCAACGGCGCGGGCGCCGCAGGGCCCCGTGTCGGGCGCGGTCACGGTACCGGTGGAAGTCACCGAGAACGAGAAGACGCCGCGGAGAGAATCGCCCGAACCGCCGGGCAACGCACACTCGAATCTGTCGGAAGGCCTACCCAGCGGCCCGGTCAACGCACCCTCCAACGGGGTGCTTCCGTCCAGGCGATTCAGACCCTCACCACACGGAGGCAGCAACGGCCGCGGGACCGGTCGCAACCGGGGCAATGGCTCGGGACGGCGAGCCGGCGCCGGAACCGGGTCCGACTCGGGCTCGGGCTCCGGCTCGGGGCCAGCGGGTGGTAACGGCGAAGGGAACGCTGCCGCGACCGGGACGGGATCGACCCCCTCGCCGGCGGACTCCGCTCCCGGGCAGCGAGCGCCATCCACGGCTCGCCCCTCTCCTATCGTGTCCGGGCTCGTGGGCGTCCTGCTCGAATCGGACCTGCGCGAGCTCCCCGCCGGCGTCTACCGGTCCGTGGACCAGTCGCCCTCCGGGAACCCCTCGTTGCCCGATGCCGGGCACGGCTCCGCCGGAGAACGTGCGGTCGGCGTGCTCCCCTGGATAGGCGGCGGCCTCGCCGCGCTCGCCCTCCTGCTCCTGGGAGGGCTGAGCGAGTTCCAACCGCGGGCGCGTAATCGGAGGCTGTCTCCCCGATGATGCCCTTCGCCTCCGTCGAGGACGTGATCTTCCACGTCGCCAACGCCTTGCGGATTCCGGTGCTGGTGGCTGCCCTGGTCGCGCTCGCGTTGGTGCTGGTGGAAGCCGGGGCGCTGGGGGTCGAGATCTACCGGCGCCGCCGGCGCCATCGCACCGGGGCGTCCACCACCGGGCTCCGGGCACGGGAGGCGCTCGACGCCGGCGACGCGAGCCTCGCATCCCGGCAGCTCGCCACCGTGGCCTCGAGTGAGCGGATGTGGGCCACGCTGCAGGCCCTGGTGTCACATGCGGGTGACGGGACCCTCGCCTCCAGCCGCATGGCAAAGTGCCTCGCCGACTACGACCTCAACTCGATGCGGCGCCTGGAGCGCACCCGGATGCTCGTCCGAATCGGGCCGGCGTTGGGGCTGATGGGAACGCTGATCCCGCTGGCACCCGCCCTCAGCGGCCTGGCCGAAGGCAACGTCGCAAAGCTCACCGACAACCTTCGCGTCGCGTTCAGCGTGACGGTCCTCGGCCTGCTCATCGGGGCGACGGCGTTCGCCATCTCGCTCGTGCGTGACCGGCTGTACGCGCAGGACCTGTCAGACATGGAGGCCGTCGCCGCGGAGCTCGAGGGCGGCC
>DATJOU010000244.1:0-6522 GCA_035506775.1 Solirubrobacteraceae bacterium
CGCCCAGGGCGTGATGGCAGACCGCCTGCGCAGCTCGATGGCGGCCGCCGACGAGGAGCGGCGGCGGTGGGCCAGGGAGCTGCACGACGAGACGCTCCAGAGCCTTGGGGGGCTGAGGCTCCTGCTGTCGGCGGCCCTGCGCCGCGACGACCCCGATGTGGGCCGCCAGGCGATGCGCGACGCGGTCGAGCGGATCGAGCTGGAGATCGGGAACCTGCGCGCGATCATCACCGACCTGCGCCCGGCCGCGCTCGACGAGCTGGGGCTGCGGGCCGCGCTCGAAGCCCTGCTCGAGCGCCAGCGCGCGCAGACGGGCCTGGCGATCACCTCGCGGCTGGAGCTATCCGCCTCGGTCGCCCCCGGGGAACGGCCCGAGGAGGCCGTCGAGATCGCGGCCTACCGGCTCGTTCAGGAGGCGCTCACGAACGTCGCCAAGCACGCCGGTGCCGACAGCGTCGAGGTCGACGTCAGCGAGAGCCCGGGTGAGCTGACCGTTGTCGTCTGCGACGACGGTCGCGGCTTCGACCCCGAGGCTGTGCGGCGGGGCTTCGGGCTGGCCGGGATGCGCGAGCGGATCTCGCTCGCCGGAGGACGGCTCAGCGTCGAGTCGGGGGCCGGCGGGACGACCGTGAGGGCCTCGCTCCCGGCCCGCCGCGGGCCGCGTCCTGGCGCCCCCGGGCGCTCAGCCGATCAGGCCGCGTCGTAGCGCGTACCGGACCAGCTCCGCGCGGGTCTTCAGCCCGAGCTTCTTGTGGATGTGCGCGCGGTGGGTCTCGATCGTGCGCGGCGAGAGGTGAAGCCGCTGGGCGATTTCGACGCTCGTGTGGCCGAGCGCGATCAGCCGCAGCACCTCGACCTCGCGCTGGCTGAGCTTGTTGTCGGTGAGCGCGCGGTGCAGCGCGTCGAGCCGCACGGCGACGGCCGGGCTGACGTACTCCTCGCCGGCGGCGGCCGCCCTGACCGCCCGTACGAGCTCGGTGTCGGCCAGCTCCTTGACCACGAACCCGCACGCCCCGGCCGCCAGTGCCCGCTGGGCGAAGGCGGGGTCGTCGGCCATCGTCAGGACCACGATCCGCGTCTGCGGCACCCGCGCGCACAGCGAACGGACCGTCTCGACCCCCGAGCCGTCGCTCATGCGCAGGTCCAGCACCAGCACGTCCGGCTCGTGGCCGTGGAGGTGGCGCACGGTCGTCATGTGGTCGGCGGCTTCGGCCACCACCTCGACGTCGCTCTCGGCGTCGAGCAGCATCCTCAGCGAGCGGCGCACCAGCATCTGGTCGTCGGCCAGCACCACGCGGATCGGGTGTGTCGCGACGCGCTCGAGGACGACCGCCGCCGGAGACGGCTCGTCCTCGCCCTGAGGCTGGCTCGCGACCTGCAGATGGGAGGCCATGAGGGCAAGCTAGACCTCCGCCCACCCCGCGCACAGCGGGCTTACTACGCCGCCCGTCTGCGGGAAAACACGGATCCTCCCGAAGGCCTCCGGCGATCCCCCCGGCGGTCCCCGCGACGACGGGGGCCGGGGTGGCGAGCTTATGCTTGGCCGCGGTGTCGTCCCAGCGGCCACGCTCGCGCTCGCCCGCCGCGGGGCCGGGTGGGACGCCTGCGGACCCGGCGATCGCGACCTCCGGCCTGTCCAAGCGCTACGGCGCCACGCGCGCGCTGGAGGACCTCGATCTGGTCGTCCCCCGCGGGCAGGTGTTCGGATACCTCGGCCCCAACGGTGCCGGCAAGACGACCACGATCCGGCTGCTGCTGGGCCTGCATCGCCCGAGCGCCGGGAGCGCGCATCTGTTCGGCATCGACGCCTGGCGCGAGCCGGTGGTCGCCCACCAGCGGGTCGCATACGTGTCCGGCGAGCCGGCCCTGTGGCCCTCGCTGACGGCGGCCGAGACGCTCGAGTTCCTGGCCCGCGTGCGGGGCGGGTCGGACATCCCCTACCGCGACCTACTGGTCGAGCGCTTCCAGCTCGAGGCCAACCGGAAGCTGCGGGCGCTGTCGAAGGGCAACCGCCAGAAGGTCCAGCTGATCGCCGCCTTCGCCACCCGCGCCGAGCTGCTGATCCTCGACGAGCCCACCGCCGGGCTGGACCCGCTGATGGAGGTCGCCTTCCGCGAAACGGTGCTCGAAGCCAAGCAGCGCGGGCAGACGGTGTTCCTCTCCTCCCACATCCTCAGCGAGGTCGAGGCGCTGTGCGACCGCGTCGGCATCCTGCGCTCCGGGCGGCTGGTGGACGAGGGGACACTCGCGGAGCTCCGCCACCTCAGCGCCCGCACGCTCGAGGTCACGTTTCAGGGGCCCCCGCCGAGCCTCGAGGGCGTGCCCGGGGTGAGCGTCGTGGAACGCGACGGGCACCGGGTGCGCCTCGAGGCCAGCGGCGAGCTCGCACCGCTGATCTCGGTGCTCGCCCGCCATCCCGTCGAGAACCTGACGACCCGCGAGCCCTCGCTCGAGGAGATCTTCCTGCACCACTACCGAGAGGGCGGATGACGCACTCGCCGGCGTTCACGCTGGCGCGGCGGACGTTCGCCGACTCGCGCGGCAGGAACGTCGGCTACGGGCTGCTGTTCGCGCTCGTCGCCTACGCCCAGCCGGCCGCCTATCGCAACGACTATCCCACCCTCCACGACCGCCTCGGGTTCGTCCACGCCTTCGCCGGCAACGCGAGCGTGCGCCTGTTCTACGGCCGCCCGCTGGACCTGCTGACGGTCGGCGGCTACAGCGCCTGGAGGGTCGGGGGCATCCTCGCGATCTTCGCCGGCGCCTGGGGGATGCTGGCCGCCGCACGGGCGCTGCGGGCCGAGGAGGACAGCGGCCGGGTCGAGATCCTCGTTGCGGAGCCGGTGTCCCGCCGGACGCTGTTCCTCGCAGGCGTGCTCGGCTGCCTGGCCGGCGTGGCCCTGCTGTGGGTCGCGTTGCTCGTGGGTCTCCTAGCGGGCGGGTTGCCGGCCGGAGGCTCGGCGTATCTCGCGCTGGCGACCGTCGCCCCGGCCATGGTGTTCCTCGGTCTCGGTGCGCTGGCCTGCCAGCTCGCACCCACGCGGCGGGTCGCGCTCGAGCTGACGGGTGGCGTGCTGCTGCTCACGTTGGTGATCCGGGTGGTCGCCGACACCTCGTCCTCGCTGGGGTGGCTGCGGTGGGTGACCCCGCTGGGGTGGAGCGAGGAACTCCGCGCCTTCGCCGGGCCGCGACCGGCGGTGCTCGTGTTGCCGGCGGCGCTGTCGTGCCTGTCCCTGCTCGCCGCCGGAGCCCTGTGGCTGGGGAGGGACGTCGGCAGCGGCCTGCTGAGCACGCGCGAGAGCGCCCCGCCGAGTCTCCGCTGGCTGTCCTCGCCGGCCGCGCTGGCATTCCGCGAAGAGCGCTGGAGCCTCGCCGGGTGGCTCGCCGGGAGCGGCTTCTTCGCGCTGATCGTGGGGCTGATCTCCACCAGCGTCGCATCAGCCGGGATCTCCAGCTCGCTGCGTCGCCAGCTCCGCCAGCTCGGGGGCATCTCGATCACCCGCCCGGCCGGGTACATCGGCCTCAGCTTCCTGTTCTTCGTGCTCGCCTTCAGCCTGTTCGCGTGCTCCCAGGTGGCCGCGGTGCGCCACGAGGAGGCCGAAGAGCGTCTCGAAGCGCTGCTGGCGCTGCCCGTGTCCCGCTCCCGCTGGCTGGCCGGGCGGCTCGGGCTGGCGGTCGCCGGCGTGGTCGGGCTGTCGCTGTTCAGCGGTCTGCTGGCGTGGGCCGGAGCCGCCGTCCAGGGCGCCGGTATCCCGCTCGCGACGATGGTCGAAGCGGGCCTCAACTGTGCCCCGGCCGCGATCCTGTTCCTGTCGATCGCCGCGCTGCTGTACGCGCTGGTCCCGCGCGCGAGCACGGCCGCCGCCTTTGCGGTCGTGAGCGTGAGCTTCGTGTGGCAGCTGCTGAGTGCGATCGTGGGAGCACCGGCCTGGCTGCGTGATCTGTCCCCGTTCGAGCACGTCGGGCTCGTTCCCGCCCAGCCGCTGAAGGGGGCCGCAGCCGCCGTCATGGTCGCCGTCGCGGCGCTCGTGGCCGTGGTGGCGGTGCGGGTCTTCGCCCGCCGCGACCTGGTCGGGCCGTGAGCTTCGGGATCCTCGCCCTGATCGCCCTCGCCGGCCTCGGGGGGCCGCTGCTGGGGATGTCCGAACGTCACTTCGTGCCGGTCGTGGTCGGTGAGATCCTCGCCGGGATCCTCGTCGGCCCGGCCGTGCTGGGGGTCGTGGACCCCCACCAGCCGACCGCCGTGTTCCTCTCCGAAGTGGGCTTCGCGATGCTGATGCTGACGGTCGGCATGCACCTGCCGCTGCGCGACCGGCGGCTGGCGAGGGCGGTGCGTGGAGGAGCGGTGCTGGCGGCGCTGGTGGCGCTGCTCGCGATCCCGGCGGGCCTGCTCGCGAGCGCGATCGCCGGCGGCGGCCACGCCGCGATCTACGCGGTCGTGCTCGCCTCCGGGTCGGCCGCCGTGCTGCTGCCCTCGATCCAGGAGACGGGCCTCGGCGGGACCGAGGTCCTGACGGTGATGGCCCAGGTGACGATCGCCGACGTGCTGACGATCGTGTCGGTCCCGATCGTGCTGCAGCCGTCACGGACCTGGCACGCGGTGCTCGGCACGGCGCTCGTGGCGGCGGCCGTCCTCGCGGTGCACTTCCTCGCGCGTCCGCTGCGCCGCAGCGCGTGGGTGGAGCACGCGCGGAGCCTGTCGCGCAGGCGCAACTGGGCGCTCGACCTGAGGGTCTCGCTGGTGATCCTGTTCGCGCTGGCGTGGCTCGCCCGCAAGGGCGGCACGAGCATCCTGATCGCCGGCTTCGGGGCGGGCGTCACAGTGGCGCTGATCGGCGGGCCGAAACGCCTCTCCACGCAGGTGCGGGGGATCGCCGACGGGTTCTTCGTGCCCCTGTACTTCGTCGTGCTCGGCGCGGAGCTCGACGTCGGCGGTCTGTTCCGGGAACCCTCGCTGCTGGAGCTGGCGGCGGCGCTGGTGGCCCTCAACGTCGCCGTCCACCTGCTGGCGACGGCGAGCACGCGTAGATCCGTCCCCGCCGGACTGGCCGCCACCGCGCAGCTGGGCGTGCCAGCCGCGGTGGCGACCCTGGGCCTCGCTCAGCACGTGATCTCGCCCGGGACGGCGACCGCGATCGTGACCTCGGCGCTGGTCAGCCTCGGCGTGTGCACGATCGGCGTCCAGATGCTCGGCCGCCGCGCCGCGTCCGGGCCTCCGGGAGGAGGGCTTCAGACGGCGGCGGCCGCGGCCTCGCCCGGCAGCGGGACGTCGGCCGCCCTGTAGGCGTCGGGGGCGTCGAGCGTCTCGTGCTCGAGCAACGCCCTGGCGAGCCCCTCGAGCTGATCGCGGTGCTCGCCGAGCAGCTCGATGACTTCGCGGTGGGCCGTTTCGACCAGCCGCTGCACCTCTTCGTCGACCAGCCGGTGAGTGTGCTCGGAGGTTTCGCTGACGCCGGGAAGCAGCGGCCCGGCGCCGTCCTGGGGGAGCACCGAGACGGGCCCCACGGCCGTGCTCATGCCCCAGCGACCGACCATCTGGCGGGCGATCAGGGTGAGCTGCTGGATGTCGGACTCGGCTCCGGTGGTGAACGTCCCGTACACCACTTCCTCGGCCACCCGTCCTCCGAGCGCCACCTTGATCTTGGCCTGCAGTTCTTCCAGAGTGATCGACACGCGGTCGTTCTCGGGCGCCGAGAGTGTGACTCCGAGCGCCATCCCGCGGGGGATGATCGAGATCTTGCGCACCGGGTCCGCCAGCGGTGTGAGCATCCCCACGAGCGCGTGTCCGGCCTCGTGGTAGGCCGTTCGCTCGCGGTCGGCCGGGGTCAGCACGATCCCGCGGGGCGCCCCCAGCAGGATCTTTTCCAGCGAGTCGGTGAAGTCGGCCATCTTCACCGTCGTGTGTTCGCGGCGGGCGGCCAGCAGGGCGGCCTCGTTGGCGAGGTTGGCGAGGTCGGCCCCGACCATCCCCGGGGTGGTCGAGGCGAGCGCCTGCAGGTCCACGTCGGGGTCGAGCGGCAGCGAGCGGGTGTGGACGCGCAGGATTTCCGCGCGTCCCTTCTGGTCCGGGGGCTGCACGCTGACGCGGCGATCGAAACGCCCGGCACGCAGCAGCGCCGGGTCGAGCACGTCGGGGCGATTGGTGGCGGCCAGCACCACCACCGCCTGGGAGGATTCGAAGCCGTCGATTTCCGTGAGGATCTGGTCGAGCGTCTGCTCGCGCTCGTCGTTGGCGCCGGTCACCGACACCGAACCCTGGCGGGAACGGCCGATCGCGTCGAGCTCGTCGATGAAGATGATCGAGGGCTCCGCCTCCTTGGCCTTGGCGAACAGGTCGCGCACGCGGGCCGCGCCGACCCCGACGATCGCCTCGATGAACTCCGACGCGGAGATCGAGAAGAAGGCCGCGTGGGCCTCGCCCGCGACGGCCCTCGCCAGCAGCGTCTTGCCCGTGCCGGGAGGTCCGGACAGCAGCACCCCATGGGGCATCCGCCCGCCGAGGCGGCCGTAGCGGTCGGGGTT
>DATJOU010000245.1:0-7885 GCA_035506775.1 Solirubrobacteraceae bacterium
CCCCAACTCGAGGCGATCGAGAGCGAGCCCGGGCCGGACGTCGCCGAGTCCGAAGCCGGAGCGAGCGAGCCTCAGCCCGAGGCCGCGGAGCGGGATCAGGCCGGCGAGGATGGTGCGGAGGACGGGCACACAACACAACAGGAGAGCAGCGACTGATGGCAAAGACCTCCCAGCGCGTCAAACAGGCGCGCCCCCCCAAGTACAAAACCCAGGCCTATACTCGCTGCACGCGCTGCGGACGCCCGCGGGCCGTGTACAGGAAGTTCGGGGTCTGCCGCATCTGCCTGCGCGAACTGGCCCACGACGGCCAGATCCCGGGGATGACGAAGTCCTCCTGGTAGGAGCAACGCCGAGAAAGCCCTCACAGCCATGTCGATGACCGATCCCATAGCCGACTTCCTCACCCGCGTCCGCAACGCCATCCGGGCCGCCCACGAGACGGTCGAGGTGCCCGCCTCGAAACTCAAGAGCGAGCTCGCGAGGATCCTCGACGAGCAGGGCTACATCGACTCCTGGACGCTGATCCCCGCCCCCGACGGCGGCGCGGGGCAGCTGATCCAGATCCGCCTGAAGTACACCGAGGACCGCCGCTCGGCGATCTCGGGGCTGCGCAGGGTGTCCCGCCCCGGACGCCGGACCTACGTCGACGCCAAGCACATCCCCAAGGTCCTCGGCGGGATGGGCACCTCGATCCTCTCCACCTCCAGCGGCGTGATGACCGGCCACGACGCCCGCGCCGCAGGCGTTGGCGGCGAGGTCCTGGCCCAGGTCTGGTAGCGGCGAGCCGATGTCGAGAATCGGACGACAGCCGATCCCCCTGCCCGCTGGCGTGACGGTCGCGATCGAGCCCGAGAGCGTCCGCGTCAACGGACCCAAAGGCGAACTCAGCGAGCGGGTCAACCGCGACATCGAGGTCGTCCAGGAGGGCGAGGAGGTGCTCGTCCGCCGGCCCACCGACCGCGGCGAGCACCGGGCCCTGCACGGCCTCACCCGGACGCTGGTCGCGAACATGGTCCAGGGCGTCACCGCGGGCTTCGAGAAGCGCCTCGAAATCCAGGGCGTCGGCTACCGGGCGGCGCTCAAAGGCAAGAACCTCGAGCTGGCGGTGGGCTACTCCCACCCGGTCCCGATCCCGGCCCCCGAGGGGATCGAATTCGAAGTCCCCCAGCCGACCCGGATCGTCGTGAAGGGGATCTCCAAGCAGCTCGTCGGGGAGACCGCCGCGATCATCCGCAAGCAGCGCCCCCCCGAGCCCTACAAGGGCAAGGGCATCCGCTACGAGGGCGAGCACGTCCCCCGCAAGGTGGGCAAGCGGGCATGAGCGTCAAGACCAAGGAGAACCGCCGGCTGTCCCGGCGCAGGCGCGTGCGGGCCAAGGTCTCCGGCACCGGCGAGCGCCCCCGGATCTCGGTGTTCCGCTCCAACCGCGGCATCTGCGCCCAGCTCGTCGACGACGTCTCCGGGCACACCCTGGCGGCCGTCAACTGGTACGAGCCCGAGCTGCGCAAGCTCGGGAAAGGCGACTCCGCCACCCGCGCTGGGGCGCTACTGGCCGAGCGGGCCAAGGCCGCCGGGGTCTCCCGCGCCGTCTTCGACCGCGGCGGCTACCGCTACCACGGCCACGTGGCCGCCTTCGCCGACGCCATCCGGGAGGCCGGGCTCGAGGTCTAGACGGCCCGTCCGACGGGCCACGGACGCTACCCTCCCACTCTTGTCATGTCCCCATCGCTAGACAGAACCGTCAACCAGGCCGGCCTGGACCTCCAGGAGCGCGTGGTCGAGATCAACCGTGTCGCCAAGGTCGTCAAGGGTGGCCGTCGCTTCTCCTTCACGGCGCTGGTGGTGGTCGGCGACGAACGCGAAGTCGTCGGCGTCGGCTACGGCAAGGCCAATGAGGTCCCGCTCGCGATCCAGAAGGGCGTCGAGCGGGCCAAGAAGGACCTCTTCCGCGTTCCCCGTCACGGCACCACGATCACCCACCAGACGACCGGCGTGTTCGGCTCCGGGCGGGTGCTCCTGAAGCCGGCCGCCCCCGGTACCGGCGTGATCGCCGGCGGCGGCGTGCGGGCGGTGCTCGAGCTCGCCGGCATCCACGACATCCTCTCCAAGAGCCTCGGCACCCAGAACCCGATCAACCTCGTGAAGGCGACGGTCGCGGGCCTGCGCGGACTGCGCACCCCCGACGAGGTCGGAGAGCTAAGGGGGCTGACGATCAACCAGGTCCTCGGCCTCGGCGGCGACGGCGCCGCCCCGGAGGGCACGGTCGGCGGCGAGGCCGCCGACGTGCAGGCGCTCGAGGCCGACGCGGCCGCCACCAACGGCGCCGCGGAGCCGGCCGTGGAGGCCCAGCCCGAGGGCACCCAGGAGGCGTGATGGCCTCCCTCACCGTGACCCAGCGGCGCTCCCGCAACGGCGCCAACGCCAAACAGCTCGACACGCTCCGCTCGCTCGGCCTGCGCCGCATCGGCCACACCGTGCAGGTCAACGACACCCCCCAGGCGCGGGGGATGCTGCACACGGTCCGTCACCTGGTCGAGGTCAAGGAGCAAGGGTGACCCCGGCCGCCGACCCCGACAAGGACCCCCCCGAGCAGATCGGGCTGCACAACCTCGCTCCCGCCCCCGGCAGCCGCCGGCCCCGCAAGCGCGTCGGCAGGGGCGAAGGGTCCGGGAAGGGCAAGACCTCCGGGCGCGGCCAGAAGGGCGCCGGCTCGCGCTCGGGCAGCAAGAGCCGGGCCAACTTCGAGGGCGGCCAGATGCCGATCCACATGCGCATGCGAAAGCTCCGCGGCCCCCACATGAAGAAGTCGATGCCGTTCGAGCCCTTCCGCACCCACACCCAGGCGGTCAACGTGTCCTCGCTGGAGGACCGCTTCGAGGCCGGCACCGAGGTGACCCTCGAGCTGCTCCGCTCCAAGGGCCTTGCGACCCGCAAGGGGGTACCGGTGAAGATCCTCGCCAAGGGCGAGCTGACGAAGGCCCTGAACGTACAGGCCAACGGCTTCTCCGCCGGCGCCCGCGAGCGCATCGAGGCCGCCGGCGGCACCTGCACGGTCGTCGAGTAGTCCCTCCGGGCCTACCGCCCCATCCTCTAGAATCGGCACTCGCCCCGGAACACCTTCCCCGGGCGTGAAAGCACGGCCATGCTCGCCACGATCCTCAACGCCTTCTCCGTAGCCGACATCCGCAAGAAGATCGGCTTCACGGCCGGGATGCTGCTGATCTACCGCTTCGGCTCCCACGTCCCGGTCCCGGGCGTGAACCTGTCGGCGGTCAACAACATCCAGAAGGAGTTCGGGGGCTCGAACATCCTCGGCCTGCTGAACCTGTTCTCGGGCGGAGGACTCTCGAAACTGGCGATCTTCGCGTTGGGGATCATGCCCTACATCACGTCCTCGATCATCCTGCAGCTGCTGCAGGTGGCGGTCCCGTCGCTGGAGAAGCTCTCCAAGGAAGGCGAGGTGGGCCAGGCGAGGATCACCCAGTACACCCGCTATCTCACCGTCGGCCTGGCCTTCGCCCAGTCGATCGGCTACGTGTTCCTGTTCCACACCCTGCAGGCCAAAGCGGGCGAATCGGTCGTCAAGGACTTCAACGCCCCCCACATCTTCCTGATCGTGGTGTGCCTCACCACCGGCTGCATCCTGCTGATGTGGATCGGCGAGCTGATCACCCAGCGGGGGATCGGCAACGGCATCTCGCTGCTGATCTTCGCCTCGATCGTGTCCCGCCTGCCGAGCGGGATCCAGTCGTGGTGGACGACCAACGACCAGGTCTTCAAGGTGATGATGCCGTTCCTCGTGCTGGCGGTGGTGGCCGGCATCGTGTTCGTCCAGGAAGGTCAGCGCCGGATCCCCGTCCAGTACGCCAAGCGGGTGATCGGACGGCGGATGTCAGAGGGCGGCCAGACCTACCTGCCCCTGCGCGTGAACATGGCCGGCGTGATCCCGGTGATCTTCGCCGCCAGCCTGATGGCCCTCCCGCCCACCGTCGGGCAGCTCGTGAAAACCCGCTGGGGCCAGCACGTGTCGGACTTCTTCACCCCCAACGGCTGGCACTACGTGCTCGGCGAGTCGATCCTGATCATCATCTTCACCTACTTCTACACGGCGGTCACCTTCAACCCCGTGGACCAGGCCGAAAACCTGAAGAAGTACGGCGGCTTCATCCCCGGCGTGCGGCCCGGGCGCCCGACGGCCGAATTCCTCGACCGCATCCTCGCCCGCCTGACCTTCCCGGGGGCCCTGTTCCTGGCGGCGGTGGCGGCCCTGCCGGCGATCCTGATCGCCCGCACCCACCAGCAGTTCTACTTCGGCGGGACCTCGATCCTGATCGTCATCGGCGTGGCGCTGGAAACGATGAAGCAGCTCGAGGCCCAGCTGATGATGCGAAGTTACGAGGGCTTCCTGAAGTAGCCCCGCGGGTGCCGGGGGGCGTTCGCCCGTGCCCGCATCCGCCGTTGCAGCCGCTTCCGGCAGGACGTCCCCGGCCGGGCGAGGGGGGTACTCTCCCTTGCTCGTGGCGGACCTGAACCTGATCCTCCTCGGTCCTCCCGGTGCCGGCAAGGGGACCCAGGCCGAGCGGCTGGTGGAAGACTTCAACCTGCCCCACATCTCCACCGGCGACATGCTCCGCGCCCAGGTGGCGGCCGGGACCTCGCTGGGGCAGGAGGCGAAGGGCTACATGGATGCCGGCAACCTGGTCCCCGACGAGGTGATAGTGGGCATGATCCTGGAGCGGATCGGCGAGGTGGACGCGGCAGACGGCTTCCTGCTCGACGGCTTCCCCCGCAACCTCGAGCAGGCGGCGGCGCTCGAGCAGGCGCTCAAGCAGGGCGACCGCCAGCTGACCGCGGCGCTGCTGATCGACGTCCCCGACGAGGAGGTCGTCCGCCGCCTCGCAGGCCGGCGGGTGTGCGTCAAGAACCCGGCCCACATCTACCACGTCGAGTTCGATCCCCCCAAGCACGAGGGCGTCTGCGACCAGGACGGGTCGCGCCTGATCCAACGCGACGACGACCGCGAGGAGACCATCCGCCGGCGCCTGGAGGTCTACCACGCCCAGACCGAGCCCCTGGTCGGCTTCTACGACCGCGCCGGGCTGCTGCGCCGCATCGACGGCCGCCGCAGCGCCGACGAGGTGCACGCCCACATGCGCGCCACGGTCGCGACGCTGCGACTGGAGGAGGACCTCTGAACAACCACTAAGCTCGGTCGGGTGATCATCCGCAAGTCCCCCGCCGAGATCGAGAAGATGGCCGACTCCGGGCGGATCCTCGTGGCCACGCTGGACCTGGTCGAGAGCTCGATCCGCGAGGGCGTCTCCACCGCCGAGCTGGACGAGATCGCCGAGCGCTATATCCGCTCCCAGGGGGCGATCCCCACCTTCAAGGGCTACCGCGGCTTTCCCGCCTCGATCTGCGCCTCCCCGAACGCCATGATCGTCCACGGGATCCCGGGCCCCGACCGCCTCAAGGGCGGCGACATCATCTCCGTGGACGTCGGTGTGACCCTCGACGGGTGGGTGGCGGACGCGGCCCGGACGTTCCCCGTCGGGGAGATCGGCGAGCAGGCCCGGGGCCTGCTGGAGGCCACCGCCCGCTCGTTGCACGCGGGCACCGCCCAGTGCGTTCCCGGCAAGCGGGTGGGCGACATCTCCAACGCGATCCAGGAGGTCGTCGAGGGGGCCGGCCTGTCGGTCGTGCGCTCGCTCGTGGGCCATGGGGTGGGGCGCAACATGCACGAGGACCCCCAGGTCCCCAACTACGGCCGCGCCGGCCGGGGCCCGCTGCTCGAGGAGGGGATGGTGCTGGCGGTCGAGCCGATGACCACCGCCGGGCGCCCCGGGGTCAGGATCGCCTCCGACAACTGGGCGATCTTCACCGAGGACGGCTCCCTCGCGTCCCACTTCGAGTTCACCGTCGCGGTCACCGCCGGGGGCCCGCGGGTGCTGACTCCCTGGCACCTCCCCCGGCAGGAGCCCTCGGGCGAGCCGCTGGCCGGAGAGCTCGCCGGGGCGGGCTGAGGACGACCCTTCGCCGGGATGTCCCGGTTGCTACCATCTTGGGTCGTGCCCGAGTCCGGAGCGTGGACGACGGAGGAGGGCGCATCCGCGGTTTGGTAGCGGCTGCCGCAACGGCAGCCAGAGCCGTGCCGCCGGAACTCAACTGCCGAAAGGGATCATGAAGGTCAGACCGTCGGTCAAGCCGATGTGCGAGAAATGCAAGATCATCCGCCGCCATGGGGTGGTGCTGGTGATCTGCCAGAACAAGCGCCACAAGCAGCGCCAGGGCTAGGAGCGAGATGGCACGCATCGCCGGAGTCAACCTGCCGCTCAACAAGCGCTCGGAGATCGGCCTCACCTACATCTACGGGATCGGCCGCCCGACCGCCAACAAGGTGCTCGCCGACGTCGGGGTCAGCCCCGACACCTACGTCCGCGACCTGACCGAGGACGAGGTCGCCAAACTCCGCGACGTCATCGACGACAAGCTGACCGTCGAGGGTGACCTGCGCCGGGAGCGCTCCCAGGACATCAAACGCCTGCAGGACATCGGCTCCTACCGGGGCCTGCGCCACCGCCGCGGCCTGCCCGTGCGGGGGCAGAAGACGAAGACCAACGCCCGTACCCGCAAGGGCCCCAAGCGGATGCAGGTGGCCGGCAAGAAGAAGGCCGGCAAGAAGTAATGCCCCCGGCACCGAAACGCGCACGCGGCCGACGCAAGCCGAAAAAGAACATCCCGGTCGGCCAGGCCCACATCAAGACTTCCTTCAACAACACGATCGTGTCCCTGACCGACACCTCCGGCAACGTGATCGCGTGGGAGTCGGCCGGCGGGGCCGGCTTCAAGGGCTCACGCAAGTCCACCCCGTTCGCCGCCCAGGTGACCGCCGACGCAGCCGCCCGCAAGGGCCTCGAGCAGGGACTCCAGAAAGTCGAGGTCTACGTCAAGGGCCCGGGCTCCGGGCGCGAGACCGCGATCCGCTCCCTGCAGGCCGCCGGCCTGGAGGTCACCGGCGTCAAGGACGTCACCCCCCAGGCCCACAACGGCTGCCGCCCCCGCAAGCGGCGCAGGGTGTAGCCCGTGGCCCGCGACACCAGCCCCCAGTGCAAGCAGTGCCGCCGCGAGGGACAGAAGCTGTTCCTCAAGGGTGAGCGCTGCCTGACGGACAAGTGCGGCGTCGAGCGCCGCTCCTACCCGCCCGGGGAGCACGGTCGTGGGCGCCTCAAACAGAGCGAGTACCGCGTTCAGCTGCGCGAGAAGCAGAAGGCCCGCCGCTACTACGGCGTGCTCGAGAAGCAGTTCCACGGCTACTACGAGAAGGCCTCCCGCCAGCCCGGGATCACGGGCGAGAACCTGCTCGCGCTGCTGGAGTGCCGTCTCGACAACGTGCTCGTGCGCCTCGGCTTCGCCGCCTCGCGCCGCCAGGCACGTCAGCTGATCCGCCACGGCCATTGGACGGTCAACGGCAGGCGGGTGGACATCCCCAGTTATCAGGTACGCCCGGGCGACGTGATCGCGATCAAGGCGGACACCCCGGCCACCCAGGTGGTGCGGGACGCGACCGAGCTCACGGGGCAGATACCGGCGTGGCTCCAGGCCGACCACGAGTCGCTGTCGGCCAAGGTGCTGCGCAAGCCGGAGCGGCGTGAGGTCGCCGCCCCGGTGCAGGAGCAGCTCATCGTCGAGCTGTACTCGAAGTAGCAGTTCCCCCAAACGGCCCGTGGCCCTGCGGCCCCGGGCTCACGCAACAGCGGCCGGCGGCGTGGGCAACAGAAGGCCGGCAGACCAAAACGACGTTAGGACTCTCATGCTCGACTTCCACATCCCCCGGATCACAAGCGAGTCGGTGGAGCAGAACCGCGGCACCTTCACGATCGAGCCG
>DATJOU010000246.1:0-3804 GCA_035506775.1 Solirubrobacteraceae bacterium
AGGCTGGCCTGGCTCGCGTTCCGCAACTTGCGCCGGGACCTCACCGGCGCCCTGCTGCTGGCCGCAGCCGTGGCTGCCGGCGTGGGCGCGCTCGCGTTCTTCGTGGGGTTGGGCAGCGGCGTGACGCAGGCCGTGCGGGGACTGTTTCCGGCAGCGGAGCGCATGGTCGAGGTCGTGCCCCCCCGCCTGCGCCTGGGCGGGCTGCTCGGAGCCCGCCTCGACGACGGCGCCGTGGCTCGGCTGCGGGCGTTGCCAGGCGTCCAGGATGCCTACCGGGAAATGTTGCTGCGGCGGCCCGCGAGCTCGGTCTACCGTGGACGCTTCTTCGGCGCCGATCTCGACATGGGAGTCGAGATCGCGATGCTGGGGGTCGACCGGGGGCTGATCGAGCCCGACCTGCCCCCGGGCGAAGCGGTCCAGTGGGGCGCAGATACCAGGCCCGCCCTGCCGGCGTGCGTTTCGGACCGCTTGCTGGCGCTGTACGACACGACGTTCGCCCCTCCGCGCGGCTTGCCGCACCTCACCGCGTCCGCCGTCCTCGGCTTCACGCTGCCGGTGACCGTCGGCCGCTCGCTGGTCGGCGGAGCGCCGCCGGCTGCGAACCCGCCCCCGGAGGACGTCGCGGTCCGGATCGGCTGCGTCTCGAGTCGAGCGCTGCTCGCCGGGCTCACCGTGCCCCTCGAGGCCGTGCGCGCGATGAACCGGAGCGCCGGCCTGGACTCCGAAGGGTACAGCTCCGTCGCCTTGCTCGCGGCCACCGAGGACGAAGTGCCCAGGATCGAGGCCTCGGTTCGGGGGATGGGCTTCGAGATCGACGACTCCGAGCGGCGCGGCGCCGCGCTGGCGGGCCGGGTGGTGGCCCTGGTCACCCTCACGCTCTCGGGTCTTTCGCTCCTCGTGACCGCCCTCGCCGCGCTCGGGATCGGCCAGACCCTGACGCTGTCGGTGCGAGCGCGGCGGCGGGAGATCGGCATCCTGCGTGCCCTGGGCGCGACTCCGGGGGACGCGGCGGCGCTC
Source organism: Solirubrobacteraceae bacterium (assembly GCA_035506775.1). Taxonomy (GTDB): domain Bacteria; phylum Actinomycetota; class Thermoleophilia; order Solirubrobacterales; family Solirubrobacteraceae; genus Palsa-744. The sequence continues at coordinate 1,018 of DATJOU010000246.1, forward strand.
GTCCTGTGGGAGGCGGCGACCGTTGGCGCGCTGGGCGGCGCGCTGGGCGGCGCCGCTGCCGCTCTGGCCGCTCGCTGGGCGGACTGGGCCTTCGCGCGCTACCTGCCGGACTTCCCCGGACGTCCGGCGGCGTTCGTGAGCCTGGCCCCGGCGCTCCTCGGCGGCACGGTGATCCTCGCGGTCGGCGCGGCGATGCTCGGAGCCTTCGGGCCAGCTCGGGCCGCCGCCCGGCTCGACCCGGCGCGGACCTTGGCGGGGGGGTGAGGCGGTCGCCCTCCGGTCCGCCGATTTGACGGCCCTTGGAGCGCCAGCTATTTTTCCTCTCAGGGCACCGCCCGTGCAGGGCACACCCTTCGCATGCCCCTCCAGATCACCCCCTTCGGCAAGTACGACCTCCTCGAGCGGGTCAACGTCGGCGGCATGGCCGAGGTCTGGAAGGCCCGACTCTCGGGGGTGGAGGGCTTCGAGAAGATCCTCGCCGTCAAGCGGATCCTGCCGAACATCGCGGAGGACGACGAGTTCGTCTCGATGTTCATCGACGAGGCGAAGATTGCGGTGCAACTCACGCACGCGAACATCGCGCAGATCCACGATCTCGGGCGCATCGACGACAGCTACTTCATCGCGATGGAGTACGTCTCGGGCAAGGACCTGAGAGCGGTCTTCGACCGGGCGCGGAAGCGAAAGCAACACATTCCGGTGCCCCTCGTCTGCTATTGCGTCGCCCGCGTCTGCGACGCCCTCGACTACGCGCATCGAAAGAAGGACGCCCAGGGCCGCGACCTCGGCATCGTGCACCGCGATGTCTCGCCGCAGAACGTCCTGCTCTCCTACGAAGGCGAGGTGAAGCTCGTCGACTTCGGCATCGCCAAGGCCGCGAACAAGGCCCAGCAGACGCAGGCGGGCATTCTCAAGGGGAAGTTCGCCTACATGTCGCCCGAGCAGGTGCGCGGCGCTCCGCTCGACGGACGCTCCGACATCTTCGCGCTGGGGACCGTGTTCTACGAGCTCCTGACCGGCGAACGGCTCTTCCCGGGCGACAGCGACTTCTCGACGCTCGAGAACGTCCGCAACATGAAGATTCTGCCGCCCTCGACCTACAACAACCGGATCCCGGGCGAGCTCGAGCCGGTGGTCTTCAAGGCGCTCGAGCGCGACGTCGGCCGGCGCTATCGAACGGCCGGGGAGTTCGGCGCGGACTTGCAGCGCTTCCTGGTGACCCAGGAGACCGTCTTCGGCCCCAGCGATCTCTCCACGTACATGCGCAACACCTTCTCCGAGGAGATGGGGAAAGAGAAGGTCAAGGCCCAGGAGCTCGCCGCGGCCTCGGCGCTCGTGGCCCGCCGGACTCCGGCCGGGATGCGTTCCTCGGGGAGCTTTGCCGCGGTCCGGGCGGGGGGCTCCGGCGCGCGAGCGTCCAATTCCGGCCCCGGGGCGCGCACCCCCCCGGGTGCTCGGGCATCGATTTCTGGTCCGGTCGGGCGCGGCTCGCCCACCCCGCCCGGGCTGCGCGGCTCCGGCTCCGGACCGCTTGGACGCGAGGGCCTGGGCGAGCCTCCGCCCACCGTCCCGAACGTCGCGCGGCCGCCGCTGCCGCCGGCGCTGCGGCCGAGTCCCCCGGCGGGGGTTCCACGCGATCCCCCGATGATGATGCCCACGGCCATCCGGCCCGTCGTGGGCGAGTCGCAGCCCCGAGCGGCCGCGCCCCGCAGAACCCCCCCGTGGCTCGTCTCGGTCGTGGCCGGCGCCGCGGGTGCCGCCGTCGTCGCCGCGAGCGCCGCCCTCTACCTGGCCTTCAGGCCTCCCCCGCAGGGCGTCCTCGTGATCCGTCCGACGCCGCGAGAGGCGTCCATCACCATCGACCGGGTCGTTCACGCCCAGGGCGCAACGACGCTCTCGCTACCGGCCGGCCCGCACGACATCACCGTCGAGGCCAAGGGGTTCGCCCCGTTCCACCAGAACGTGGTGGTGCAGTCCGACGAGCCCAGGGTCGTGGAGGCGAAGCTGCAGGCGGCGCCGTAGCGCTCAGTTCGGCGTGCCGCCGCCGCAGCCAGCGGCGTTCTGAGCCTGCAAGGAGTTGCCACCCGGACAGCCGCCGCCCGACTGGTTCACCTCGACCGAGGCCACCTCGACCTGGGGCTCGGGAACGCCGGTGGTCGCCTGCATGGAGTTCGTATCGAGGCACTCCGATCTGATCAGGAACGTGTGGTTGGTGTCGACCCACGGGTTGAGCGGCGTCGGTAGGATTTCATCCACGTCGTCGACGAGATTGATGCGATAGGCAGCGCACGGCGGGGCGGCGCAGGTGGCGTTGGGGTCGATGCGGCAGAGCCCCTTCAACCCCGGGACGTTGGCCACGCCACCGATCGTGACGGGACCCGCGATCTGGCAGAGATCCTTCGCGGGGTTCGACAGGTCTATCTGATCGGTCGGATCTGCCAGAAGACCATTGCCCGGCGTTGCGTTGTGGCCGGGAGCCGTTCCCACGAGGATGCGGGGGTCGATGTTGGGGCTGGATTGAATCGTCTGCAGCAGCCAGGCCCGGCCCAGGTTCAGACCTTCCTCGGCGCACGGATGGCCGCTCTGCAGCCTCCGGAACGTCCCTGCTCGGTGCACGACGTTGTCGATGGTCAGGATGATCATCGAGCCCAAGAGGACCAGCCCCAGGACCACCATCAGCGCAATGATCATCGCCGCGCCGCGTCTCGTTCGGTTTCGCATGAAGTCGCCTCAGTAATCAGCCGCGAGGGCAAGGTTGCGCACGAACACCTCGGTCGAAACTTGCTT
>DATJOU010000247.1:0-8063 GCA_035506775.1 Solirubrobacteraceae bacterium
AATTCGACCCCGGGGGCGCCCACCAGCGCAAGGTCGCCGTCCGCGCTCAGTGCCAACGATGCGCCGAGGAGTTTGGAGTACTTCTTCTTTTCCGGCTGGGCGAGCGGCGGGCCCTGCTGGGACCAGCTTTCCCCGCTGCGCTGGAAGACCCACACCTCGCCTTTCTTGCCGATGTTGTAGGGGCCTCCGATGAGGGCTGTGTTGCCACTGGCCGAGAGCGCCATACGCCCGCCGAATTCGTCCTTCGACTTCTCTCCCGAGCCGGTCAGTGGGCCGCCCTGCTGCACCCAGCTCGATCCCGAGCGCACGAATACGAGCACGTAGGCACCGAATTCCTTCTCGCCGCTCCATTCCGTACAGCCGAGCAGGGCCGTGTTTCCATCGTTCGACAGCACAACGCTGCCGCAGCGCTGGCTGGCGAGGACCGGCGGCGCTTCGGCTTCGGCCCACACTTCCCCGGACCGGTCGAACTCGCGCGGTGGTTCTTCCGGGTCCTTTTTGTCGGCATTTCCCCAAGTGCCCCCTACAAGCAGTCGGTCTCCGTCAGCCGAGATCGCCACCAGCGAGGTGTAAGGGGTTACCGTCAGTGTCGCCTGCGGCGCCCATTCTTCGGTCTCCGAGGAACGAGTGAAGACCGTCATATATTCGAATTCGTAACCCACGACCAGGGTGAGCCCGTCGCGCGACATCGCAAGCGGTTTCCCTCCTGCGGGAAGCGTGGCGGTCGGGACCCAGGTTTCGCCTTCGAGGCGGTAGGTGCAGCGGCCCCAGACCGCGCTCGTGCCGTCGCCCGACATCAGCACCGGCGGACCGTCTTCCGTCCCGCAGCCGCCGAGAACGTCTTCGAAATCGTAGGCGGCCCCCGTGAACAGAGGTTCGGGTTCGGCGTGGTTGACCGTGACCGAGACTTTCCCCTTGGCGACACCTCCCACTCCCTTGGCGGTGAGCTTCAGGGTGTACTTGACCGCGGCTTCGCCCCCGTTCGGAGGCATCACGACTTCACGGCTCACACTGCCCGATTCGCAGGAGAAGCTCACGGGCAGTCCCGCCACCCCTTTGCTCGCCGAGATGGTGCATTCGGTCGCTTCGGTCACCGAGGCCGACACCGTCACGGTTCCGCCCGACGCGACGGGATTGGGAGTCGCCGTGAGGCCCGTGATCGACGGCTTGCTCGCCACCGCGGCACTGGCCGACACGGTCAAGAACACCAGCACGCTCCCCACAACCAAGAGCCCCGCACGCACGTCCCGCATCACTCTCCTCCTCGCCCGTCCTGACTGGAGCCTAATGGATCATCGGCCCGCCCCGCAAGCAGCCCTCGACGCTGGCCGACTACGGCTACCTGCTGGCCGAGCCGGGTGTCCAGGCCAAACGGAGCGAGCGATCCTCCAACGGGCACGTGCGGTCTTCAACTACGGATGCAAGGACTCGACCTTCGCGCTCCCATCGAACCCAGCCGCTGGGACCGACAAGCGCGAGGAACCGCAGCGGGACGCGCTGCCCTACTACTCGCCAGAGGAGGTCGAGGCCCTCGCTCGGTCCCTGGAAGACGGCGAGCACCGTAATCCCTCCCGACCGGCCGTCAGCCACGAGGAGAAGGCGGTACGGGCCGCTGAGGACCACCAGGACGCCGTTCTGGTCCGTACTGCCGCGTACGCCGGTCTGCGGCTCGGAGAGCGTCTGGCGCTGTAGGTCTGCCATACCCGCTGGGTGTAGACTCGGAGGCGAGGGACCAGTAGTAGCCGGGGTGCGCCCCAAGGTTGCGCAGGACGATGGAAACGGAGAGGACAGTGACGAAGCGGAAGGTTCTGGCGCTAACAGTCTTCGCCGTGCTTGCCGTCAGCATGGTCGGCACCAGCAGCGCCGGAGCGGCGAAAGGATCTGTTCTGGTCCTGAAGGCGAACGGTCAGGTGCTCGCCAGCGACGCGCCATACACGGTCACGATGGCGTCGGACTACTACTTCAAGACGAAGGTCTCCGTCAACGGCAAGAAGCCGCCGTCGCCTGAGGAAATCGGTTGCGGCGAATTCAACGAAGAAGGAACCATTCGGTGGAACAGCGCGATGACAAGCTGGGGCCTGTCGGCGACCAGCTCGGAGGAAGAATGTGGGGGCGAAATCGGATCTCCCCTGCAACGGGACGTGATTTCAAACGAATTCTCGTTTTCCGCTCCGCACACGGCGCGAAATGAAGCAGTGATCGAAGTGGAACGCCCAGAAGGCGAAGTAGAAGCCGAACGAGAAATGCAGGAACTGCGCGGCGAAGAAGTGCACCTGCGTGAACCGATTGAGTGCACGTATGTCTCGCGAAGCAGCAAGGGCCGGATTCCCACCAACGGGCAACCGCTTGTCGTGACCATTCACGGCAAGATGGGGCTGCTTCCCAGTCAGGTCAATCAGCCAAAGCACAAAGGGTGCGGACCGTCGGGAAAGTGGCAAGGGACTTTCACCTTCAGTTCCAGCGGCTCTCCGATCGTTGCAGCCGCTGAATAGCCGCAGAGGTCACCAGCGTACGGCACGCGAGGCAGATTGCGACGATCCACAAACGATCGAGCTGGAGCACACCGCGTGGCGGTGCAGCACAACGCTGTGGCGCAAAACCCCTAGATGCGTCCATCAAGAAATCTCAGACCCCACAGGCGTGGGGAAGACCGTTCTACTTGAAGTCCCCCCACCCCCTTCGACAGGACAGACGTCTCCTGGCGAGGTGGGCTGACCAGGCAGGCTCCTCGCTCAAAGAGCTCCGTCGGTAGCCAGTGAGCCTCGGTTACGCACCGCATCCCCCTCTAGGGGGTGCGTGTGACTCAGCTCCGTGCGATTGCGTTTGACCATCCGTGCAGCGATCTGTTTGCCGATCGGGGCGGCGGGATTTGAACCCACGACCCCCTGCTCCCAAAGCAGGTGCGCTACCAGGCTGCGCCACGCCCCGTGCCCGAAAGGGTAGAGGCTGGAGGGGCCGCTGCCGGGCAACTCAACGGGGCCAGCGGACCGGGCCGGGCGTGCCGTCCGGCTGCGCGGACCCGAGCGGATCCCGTGGTCCGGCCTCGGCGCGCACCCAGCCCGTCGGGTCGGCTGCGCCGACGTGGCCGTCGGGGACGCCCTCGGCAACCGGAAGCTGGGTCGCGAACAGGCCCTCGACCGCGTCGCCCGCCGTCGGCTTGCCCATGAAGAAGCCCTGCACCATCGGACACCCCATGTCCTTGAGGGTGATCATCTGCTGGTAGGTCTCGACCTCCTTGGCGATCACGGTCAGGCCGTACTTGCGCCCCACCACGAGAATCGCCTCGAGCAGCCAGCTGCGGTACTCCTCGTCGTCGGAGGCCGCGAGGGAGCCCCTGTCGACCCTCAGGAAGTCCAGCGGGAGCTGACGCAGCTCTTCGTGGTACGCGTAGCCGCTGGCGCCGAAGTCGTCGATCGCGATCGTGACACCCAGCTGCTTGAGCTCCTGCAACCGCCCGCCGGCCGCGGCGCGGTCTCCGATCACCGTCGCCTCGGCCATCTGGAGCGTGAGCAGCCGCGGCTCGAGGCCCGACTGCTGCAGGGCGCGGCGCACGTCCACGAGGAAGCCGTCACGGCTGAGCTGCTTCGCCGACACGCTCACCGAGACGCCCGCCCGGTGTCCGGCGACGTTCCACGCCGCAGCCCGGGTGCAGGCCTCCTCGAGCATCCACCTCCCGATCGGCGCGATCAGGCCCATTTCCTCCGCCGGACCGATGAAGTCCGTCGCCGGCAGCATGCCGCGGGTCGGGTGCTCCCAGTGCAGCAGCGCCTCCATGCCGGCCACTCTCCCGCCGGCGAGGTCGTAGATCGGCTGGTAGAGGAGCAGGAACTGCCCGTCCTCGAGGCCCTTGTTCAGCTCTGCCTCGAACGCCCCTCCGCCCTCGATGACCGCCCTCATGTTGGCGTTGAAGAGCGTGAAGCGGTCACCACCCGCGGATTTGGCGGCGTCCACCGCGAGTTGCGCGTCACGCAGCAGGTCTCCGGACTCCTCGTAGCGGCCGAAGGCCACCCCGATGCTCGCCGTGACGAAGAAGTTGGGACCGAAGTCGTCGAGCTCGAAGGGCTTATGGAGGGCCTCCATGATCCGCCCGGCGAGGAAGTCGAGCCGTGCTCCACGGGCCACGGCCTCGACCAGCACGACGAACGAATCGTCCCGCAGGCGCGCCACGGTGTCGCCGCCCCGCACGACCCGCCGCAGCCGTTCGGCCACGATCTCGAGCAGCTGATCCCCGGCTGCGGCCCCGAGCTTGCCGGTGACGTCGGCGAACCAGTCGATGTCGATCACCAGCGCCCCGACGAGCAGGCCCGGCTGGCGTTTCGAGCGGGCGATCAGCCACTCGGCCCGGTCGAGCGCGAGCGCCCGGTTGGGAAGCCCTGTGAGCGGGTCGTACAGACGCTCGTCACCGGCGCTCTTGGGCGTGGCCCTCGGCCGGCGCCGGCGGACACGGGTGCCCACCAGCACGAGTCCCCCGAGCAGCAGGCTCACGAGCACCCCTGCGATCAGGATGGTGCGCGCGTTCCCGTCGTCCAGGACGGACGTGTGGATCGGGGTCCCGAAGCTCGCCATCGTCCACCCCGTGCCGACGACGGCCGTGCTCGTGGGCGCTCCGGGCTGCGGATTGCCGCTGGAGATCACCACGTGCGAGGACCGACGGCTGTGACGGAGCCGCACGGCGAAGCCCGAGGTCCCGTGGAGCGCCTGCCGCAGCACCACGGTCGGTTCCCACTGCTCGTGCAGCCAACCCAGGAACAGCGCCTTGCGCTGGGGGGACCCCGGTGGGGTCGCGTTGCCCCTGTAGAGCGGCACCCTCGCCACCAGGGCCTGCCTGTGGCCGCTGGAGACGAGGGCGTAGCTGGTCGCTCCGGAGTCCCGTGCCCGCAGCAGCACTGTGCCCTTGGAGCAGTAGTTGAGGCCGCTCGAGGCCGAGAAGACCGTCCGCCGCGCGAGTTGGGCGACCGTCACGCAGGTGTAGCGGTGAGACCGCGAGGGAGTCGTCCGCGGGCTGGTGGCCGCGGACGCCGAAGGCGCAGCCACGGCCGTTCCGGTGGCCGCGCCCGCCGTTGAGGTCCCCGTGCCCGCCGTTGACGTCCCCGCCCCCGCCGTTGACGTCGTAGCGGTCGCGGCCGCCTTGGTCGCCTGCGGGGCCGGTTCGGCGACGGGCACGAGCGCGACGAACCCGACCTGGTCGAGCCCGGGGTAGCGACGCAAGATGTGTCCCGCCCTGGCCCATTCGTCGAGTTCGGCCCCCGAGGCCCGGGGATGGCTCGACCAGAACGCCCCCGCACCGACCGCCAGACCTTCCTGCTGTTGGATGGCCAGGCGTACGGTGTTCGCCAGCTCTCCGGAGGACCGGTCGAAGCTCCTGCGCGCCGCCGTGGCGTCGTTGTCAGCCCGTTCCCGCGCGAGCAGCACGGTCGCCGCCAGCCCCGCCACCACGCACAGGATCGCCACGACCACCCCGAGGCCGGACACGCGCGAGCGGGGCCGCCCGGCTGCACGGCCGGGGACCACGGGCGGACCCTGCGGGGCCCCACCGGTGGTTTGCTCGGACGCCTCGTCGGTGCCGTCCTGCATGCCGCTTTCATCGGTCCAGATGGGCATCTGCATGAGGGTTCCGTCCGCTCCGTCTGGCCATCCCACCCCGACGCCGGGGGCATCCGGCCACCGGACACCGGCGCTGCTAGCCTCACCGACCGCCATGGCCGAGATCCAGCCGCTGCGGGCGCTGCACTACAACCAGGCGATCGTGGGGGCGCTCGCCGACGTCGTCGCCCCTCCCTACGACGTGATCGACGACTCCCAGAGGGCGGCCCTGCTGGCCCGCTCCCCCGACAACGTGGTCGCCGTGGACCTGCCGAAGGGCGAGGGGGACATCTACGCCGAGGCGGGCGAGCGCTTCGAGGACTGGCAGCGAAACGGCGTGCTGGTCCGCGACCCCGAGCCGGCCCTCTGGGCCCACACCCAGCAGTACACGGGGCCCGACGGCGTCACGCGTACCCGCCGTGGGTTCTTCTGCCGGGTCCGGATCGAGCCCTACGGGCCCGGCCGGGTACGGCCCCACGAGCGCACCCACCCCGGCCCGAAGGAGGACCGCCTGCGGCTCACCCGGGCCACGCGGGCCAACATCTCGCCGATCTTCTCGCTCTACTCCGACCCCGACCAGGCCGCCTGGGCGGCCCTGTCACCCGCCACCGAGGGGACCCCGTGGGCCGAGATCACCGACGGCGACGGCACCGTCCACCGCGTCTGGCGGGTGTCAGACCCCGCCGTGATCGCGGCCGTCCAGGCCGCCACGGCCCCCGCCGAGCTGCTGATCGCCGACGGCCACCACCGCTACGAGACGATGGTCGCCTACGCCGACGAGGTCGGCGGCGAGGGCGAGCACCGCTACATCCTCATGTGCCTGGTGGCGCTCGAGGATCCGGGCCTGACCATCTTCCCCACCCACCGCCTCGTCGCAGGCCTCGACGAGGCCCGCGAGGCCTCCCTGGCGGAGGAGCTGGAGCGCGACTTCGACAGCCGGGACGTCCCCCTGGAGCAGATCACCCCCACCCCCGGGACCGGCCGGCTCGAGCTCGGCTACTTCAATCGCAGCGAGGAACGCCCGCGGCACCTGACGCTCAAGGACCAGGCGATCGCCGACCGGGCCCTCGCCGATCACGGCCCCGTCTACCGCCAGCTGGACACGGGTGTGCTCGAGGCGCTCGTGCTGAAGGGGGCCCTCGGGTTCAGCGACGAGGACATCTCCCACTTCAACGGCATGTTCTACGCCCGCGACACCGAGGAGGCGCTGTCGATGGTCCGCTCCGGGGCCTTCGACGCGGCCTTCCTGATGCGCCCCACGACCGTGGAGCAGACCCGCGAGCTGGCCGCCGCAGGCGAGAACATGCCCCCGAAGTCGACGTTCTTCTTCCCCAAGCTGCTCACCGGGCTGCTCTTCAACCCGTTGCAGTAGCCAGTCCCGGGGTTATCCTGTTGGTCAACGGAAATAGGCGGCAACGGCAATTGAAGAGGGGTGGACATGGCTGAGGGTCGAGCGGCTTCACGGATGCGGGCGACCGCACGCAGGGACGGGACCGGGTTCAGGCACACGGTCGAGCTCGGCGAGCACCATCTGACGGTCGACGAGCCGGTGAGCGTCGGCGGCGGCGACGCGGGACCCGACCCCCAGGCGCTGCTGGCGGCCAGCCTCGCCTCGTGCTCGGCGATCACGATGGAGATGTATGCCCAGCGCAAGGGCTGGGACATCGGCTATGTCGAGGTAGCGGTCGAGTACGCCCCCCCGGAACGCGGCTGCATGACCAAGTTCGAGCTGGTCCTGAGGCTCCCCGACGACCTCTCCGATGAGCGCGCCGAGCGCCTGCGGGTGATCGCCTCCCAGTGCCCCGTCCACCGGGCGCTCGAGGGCGACGTGATGTTCCAGGAGCGCATTGAGCGGGTCCACCTGGCCGCCTGAGGGCGTCCCCGCGGCGGCGGGTTCGCGGCCCCGCGGCGAGACCCAGGCCGCCGTGCTCGTTCCGCTGTTCCTGAACGAGCGGTCCGAGCCCCAGCTGGTGCTCACCAGGCGGCGGGCCGACCTGCGCCGTCACGCCGGCGAGATCTCGTTCCCCGGAGGACGTCGCGACGACGAGGACGCAAGCCTGCAGACAACCGCCCTGCGGGAGGCCGAAGAGGAGATCGGGCTTCCCCGCGAGCGGGCGAGCGTGATCGGCGAGCTGCCCCCGACCTCGACCTTCGCCACCGGCTACCTGATCCACCCGTTCGTGGCCACGATCCCCGCCGGGACCGCCTGGCAGCTGTCCCCCCGCGAGGTGGACGCCGTGCTCGAGCTGCCGCTGGAGCAGATCCGCGGGGGACGCACCACCGCCGAGCTGGAACGGCGCGGGTTCACCTTCCGGACCGACGCCTACGTGGTCGACGAGCACCTCATCTGGGGTGCCACGGCACGCATCATCGAGGACCTCCTCGAGCGCCTGCGGGACGGGGGCCCGCCGGCCGCGCCGCTCAGGCTCGAATGAGCGCGTCCACGTGGGCGGGGCCGAGGCTCACCCGCGGCCAGATCG
>DATJOU010000248.1:0-2478 GCA_035506775.1 Solirubrobacteraceae bacterium
GGCCGCCGGCCCGGTGAGACGGGATCAGCTCCCAGCACGGACCTCCGGTTGCGCCCACTCCTCCAGCGACAGGAGACGCACATGACTCCTCCCACGGTGACCACTCCCGGCACGACCGACACCAACGGGCGCACGGCCACGGACGACGCCATTCGACCGTTCGAGGTGTCGGTTCCGGACTCGGCCCTCGACGACCTCCGCCGTCGCATCGACGCCGCCCGCTGGCCCACCGGGGAGCTCGTCTCCGACCGCTCCCAGGGCGTTCAGCTGGCCACCATGGAAGCGCTAGCCCGTTACTGGAGCGGCGACTACAACTGGCGCACGTGCGAGCGCCGGCTGAACTCCCTGCCCCAGTTCAAGACCCAGATCGACGGCGTGGACATCCACTTCATCCACGCCCCCTCACCCCACGAGAACGCCCTCCCGCTGATCATCACCCACGGGTGGCCCGGGTCGGTGATCGAGATGCTGGAGGTGGTCGCCCCCCTCACCGATCCGACCGCCCACGGGGGCACAGGGGAGGACGCGTTCCACGTGGTCGTCCCCTCGATCCCCGGCTACGGCTTCTCGTCCCAGCCGTCGGAGCTCGGCTGGTCGGCGGGCCGCGTCGCGAAGGCCTGGCCGAAGCTGATGGAGCGCCTCGGCTACAAGCGCTACGTCGCCCAGGGCGGCGACCAGGGAGCGGCCGTCACCGACACGTTGGGCCGCGAAGCGCCCAAGGGACTCCTCGGGATCCACATGAACCTGCTCGTTCCGGCGCTCGGCAACACGGCCGGGTTCCCAACCGACACCGACGAGGAGCGGGCCGCGGCCGAGGCCCTTAAGGCGTTCCACGCCAGCGGCTTCGGGTACTTCCTCGAGCAGGCCACTCGACCTCAGACGATCGGCTACGCCCTCCTGGACTCACCGCTCTCGCTCGCGGCCTGGATGCTCGACCACGACACCGACAGCTACTACAAGATCTCCAGCGCCTTCGTCGACGGTAAGCCGGCGGGCAACCTCACCCGCGACCACATCCTCGACAACGTCACCACCTACTGGCTCACCGGCACCGGGGCCTCAGCGGCCCGGTCCTACTGGGAGGGCGGACAGGCGAGCGCCCGGGCCGCGGGCAAGACCCCACCGCCGGTCTCCGTCCCGGTCGGCTACACGACCTTTCCGGGTGAGATCTTCCGGGCACCCCGCAGCTGGGTCGAGCGGGCCTATCCGAGCCTCTCCTACTTCAACGAGGTCGACAGGGGCGGCCACTTCGCCGCCTGGGAGGAGCCGGAGCTGTTCTCGGCGGAGCTACGCGAGGCGTTCAGGCCGTTGAGGTAGCTCAGCGCCCCTGCCGCTCCTCGACCGGCACCACCCCGGACTCGTCGGCGAGGCCGGGCGGGGGCCAGGCACCCCACCAGTTGTCGCGGGCCCCGTCGATGCTGATCGTCGAGCCGCTGAAGGCCCTCCCCAGTGGAGAGGCGAGCAGCACCACGAGCCACGCCCACTCGGCGGGGGTCCCGAGCCGCTGGAGCGGGACCGTCTCGGCCATCCCCGACCGCACCGCCTCGGGGTACTTGGCGAGCACGTCGGTTTCGAACACCCCCGCCGCGGCCGCCGAGACCGTCACCCCGTCCGCCGCCCACCGCTGCGCCAGCTCACCGGTGAGGGCCTCCACGGTGGCCCTCGCCGCCCCCGAGTGGGCCATCCCCGGCATCCCGTGGTGGGGCGTGAGCGTGACGTTCACGATCGTCCCCCCTCTCCCCCCGGAGAACGCCAGCTCGTGGGCCCGTTCGGACATGTTGAGCATTCCCTCGACGTTCAGCCTCCACACCGCCTGCCAGCCCTTCGGCGCGATCAGCTCCGCGGGGCTGAAGAACTGGCCCCCGGCGTTGTTGACGAGCAGGTCGAAGGAGCCGTGACGGTCGAGCAGCGAGGAGATCAGGCGAGCTGCACTGTCGGGGTCCCGCACGTCCCCCGCGAGCGCCTCCACGGGACCGGGCAGCCCGGAGCATTCCTCGGCCGCCTGTTCGAGCACCTCCTCACGGCGCCCGGTGAGAGTGACCTTCGCCCCACACCTCGCGAGCTCCTCCGCGGTCGCCTTCCCGAGACCGGTCCCCCCACCCGTCACGAGCGCCACCCGCCCCTCGAGCAGGCCCGGGGCGAATATCTCCGAACATCGGGATCCGGTGTTCATCCGGCGCCGATCATATGGTTCCGATCGCGCTCTCTCCGTCCTTCGGGTCGGCTGATATCGGTGTCCGTCTACCGGGCCGTCTAGGGTTTGGTCGTGTCCCGCTGGCCGCTGGTCACCGTCCCGGCACTGACCCTCGGGGATCTCCTGCTGTGGCACTGGTCGCTCGCGGGCCGCCACGACGTCCTCGCGCTCACGTCCGGGCTGACCCTCCCGGCGCTGGCGATCGCGTCGGTGTGCCTGGCCGTCGCCGCCGCCCTGCGCCTGGTTGCCCGGGGCGCGCGGGTGCCCCTTGGCCTGGTCTCGCG
>DATJOU010000249.1:0-6813 GCA_035506775.1 Solirubrobacteraceae bacterium
AGGCCCTCGGTGAAGGGGACGCTGCGCTGGGAGGTCAGACCCAGCACCTGGAGACCGCCACGCAGCGAGAGCAGGTAGGCGAGCCCGCTCGCGGTCCGGCTCGAGGCGCTCGAGACCACGACCACCTCGGAGCCGAACGCGTCCGTCTCCCCCAACAGGTCGTCGATCAGCCAGGAGGTGAAGAACAGGGGCCGCAGCAGCATCTGGCGATCCTCCTGGGCGGCGTCGTACACCGGGTCGGCGGCCGTCGCCGTGTAGCCGTTGTAGGCCGCGGGCAGGTCGGCCCGGTGGGGTGAGGCGTCGACGAAGCCCCGCTCGCTGACGTGGGCGGGGCGCACCAGCAGCTCCGTCGACGGGGGCAGGTAGCCGTACAGGCGCGTTCCCTCCTCCAGGCCCGGGGCGCGGCTCTCGGCGACCTCGGCGAAGCCCCACACCGGCATCCGCCCCCACCCCTCCTCGGCCGGGAAGAAGCTCCAGTAGGACATCGCCTGCCCGAACTGGGCGTAGGTGATGTTGTTCGAGGTCAGCCCGAAGTGCTCGACCGTCAGCAGCGCCTCCCCCTCGGAAGGGGTCGGGGCCTCGGCCTCGAGCATGCGGCACGCGTGCAGGTCGTTCTTGTCGATCAGCAGATCCACGGCCCGGCGCACACTACCGGCGCTCGCCGGCGAGGGCGATTTCAGCCGGCGACGGCCGGCGACTCGAACGTCGGCGGCTCGCCGCACAGCTCGACCGACAGGCGCCGCAGCAGCGAGAGCACCTGCGGGTCGCGGACCGCACCGTCGTCCGCCAGCGCCTCGGCCAGCAGCTCGCGGCGCGCGCTCAGCAGCCGCTCGGCGTGTTCGCGGCCGGTCGCCGTGAGCTCGGCCTGACCGTTGCCGCCGGCTGTCAGACCGAGCCCCCGCAGCTCTTGGACGACCGCGGCGATCCGCTCCGGCGGGACCCCGTCGGCGACCGCCAGCGAGCGGGCTTGCTCGGCTCCGTGCTCGCTGATCCGCACCAGCGCCCAGGTGGCGCCGGAGGACAGCTCCAGACCCGCCCGCCGTGCGACCCGCTCGCGGAACCGCGTGCGCTCCTCGACGCTCGTCACGCGCGTCAGGGAGCGCTCGATCTCGGCCAGCGAGTCGGCCGACCGCGGCGCCGCAAGGCCGTCCTCCAGTCCCGTGCTGGTGGCGGGTGCGCTGCGCAGCTTGCGCTCCTGCAGGAACAGGCTCAGCACGAAGCCGAGCACCGCCGCCGCCGCGGCCACGAAGAACGCCGGCCGCAGGGAGTGGACGTAGGCGTGCTGGTAGATGGAGCGCGGGCCCGACGGCAGCCGCGCGACCTGGGCCCCCGTCAGGCGGGCGCCTTTGCTCACCTGAGCGGCGAGCGGTCCGTGCAGGGTCGATTTCAGCTGGCTGGTGAGCCGCGCGGTGAAGACCGCCCCCAGCGCCGCGGTGCCGATCGACCCGCCGATCCCGCGCAGCATCGTGACGCCCGAGGTGGCCGCGCCCAGCAGCTTGTAGTCGACCGCGTTCTGGACGGCGAGCACGAGCACCTGCATGGTGCAGCCGAGCCCGAGGCCGAGCACGAACAGGTAGACCGCCGCGACGCCGGTCGAGGTGCCAACGTCCAAGCGCGTCAGCAGCAGCAGCCCGGCGCTCATCAGCAGCGTCCCCACGATCGGGAACACGCGGTAGCGCCCGGTCCGCGAGATCAGCTGCCCGGAAACGATCGAGGTGGTCAGCAGGCCGACGATCATCGGCACCAGGCGCAGCCCGGCTTCGGTGGGCGAAGCCAGATCGACGGTCTGGAAGTACAGCGGCAGGAACACGACCGCTCCGAAGAGGGCGAAGCCGACGATCAGCGACAACGAGCCGGCGACGGCGAAGACGCGGTCCCGCATCAACGACGGTGGCAGGATCGGCTCGGGCACACGGCGCTCGACGAGCACGAAGGCCGCGATCAGAACGACACCGAGCGCCCCAACCACCACCACCTGCGCCGACCCCCACGCCCACGTGGTGCCGCCGAGGCTGGTCACGAGCACGATCGCGCTCAGCCCAGCGGCGAGCAGAGCCGCCCCCACGTAGTCGATCGACGGGCGCCCGCGCCGCCCCTGCGCCGGCAGCGCGACCCCGAGCACGGAGAAGGCGACGATCCCCACGGGCAGGTTGATGTAGAAGATCCACCGCCACGAGACGGACGTCACGATCACGCCCCCCAGCAGCGGCCCGGCGATGCTCGCGACGCCGAACACGGCGCCGAACAGACCCTGGTAGCGGCCCCGCTCGCGTGGGCTGACTACGTCGCCGATGGTCGCCTGGGCGAGGACGATCAGGCCGCCCGCGCCGAGGCCCTGGACGGCGCGGAAGGCGATCAGCTCGGTCATCCCGGCCGCCTGCCCGCACAGCGCCGAGCCGATCAGGAACAGCACGATCGCGCTCTGCAGCACGCGCTTGCGCCCGTACAGGTCGCCGAGCTTCCCGTAGATCGGCGTCACCACGGTCTGCGCCAGCAGGAAGGCGCTCGTCACCCAAGCGAGGCGGTCGAGTCCGCCGAGATCGCCGACGATCGTGGGCAGCGCCGTGGCGACGATCGTCTGGTCGAGCGCGGCCAGCAGCACGACCAGCATCAGACCCCCGAAGATGACCCGGGTGCGGGGAGCCGCGACGGGCTCGGCTGCGGTGGCGCTCGCCGTGGCCATCACGTGTAGAGCGCGACCTCGTGATAGAGGCGGTAGACGATGTTGGCGGTCCCGTGCAGGTGCTCGAGCGTCTCGTGCACCTCGGGGATCGCCTCCAGCCGGCGGCGGTCCTCGGCCGTGCGCATCTCCACGATCGCCGCGACCGAGCCCCGATCCGGGCTCTCGAGCACACGCGCCGACACGAACGCGTCGTCCTTGGCGAGCTCGGTGAACATCTCCTCCAGGCGCCCGACCGCAGCCGGCTCCTCTGAAGCGTCGATCTCCCAGATGTGAAGCAGGACGGAACTCTCGTTCATCGCGCACCTCGCTCGCTCGGTGTGGGCGTTCTCAGCACGTAGGATCGCGCAGGAGGGCACCGTACGATGTCGCGGGTGAGCCCCCCGGCGCGGGTCCGGTCGGAAACCCAGGCGGGACAGCTGGGGCTCGGCGACGTGACCGCCTCGACCGTGGCCAACATCGGCCCAGGGATCGACTTCTACTTCGCCTTCGGGGTGATCGCGGTCACCGCGGGGGTCGGAGCCCCGCTGACCATCATCAGCGCCGGCGTGGCCTGCTGCCTGCTCGCCTTCGTGGTGGCGGAGTTCACGCGCATGGAGCCGTCCGCGGGCAGCTTCATCACCTACGTGGAGACCTCGCTCGGACAGCGGGCGGGCGCCGTCACCTCGCTGCTGATCGCGATGGGGTTCACGATCGCGATCGCGGGCGTGTTCGCGATGTCCGGGGGGATGATCTCGCTGACGCTCGACCACTACACCTCCTGGCACCCGAGCTGGCTGCCGATCGCATTGGTGGTGAGCCTCGGGGGGGTGGCGGTCGCGCTGCGTGGGGCCAGCCCCTCGACGACGGTCGTCACCGCCGCGCTGATCTTTCAGGTCGTCACGATGGTCGTGATCTGCGCGGTGGTGCTCGTCAAGCAGGGCGATCATCTGAGCACCTCGCCGCTGCAGCCGTCGAACGTCAGGGGCGGGCTGGCCGGGTTGGCGGCGGGGTTCCCGCTGGCGATATTCATGTTCATCGGCTGGGAAAACGGCCCCGCCCTGGCCGAAGAAACGCGCGAGCCGGAGCGCACCATCCCGCGTGCGCTGTACATCTCTATAACGGCCGCCACCGTGCTGTTCGTGCTGTTCGCCTACACCACCATCGTCGGCTTCCACTACGAGACCTCCTCGATCGGGCGCGCCTCGGTGCCGTTCCTGGAAATGGCCGACCACTACCTGGGGTCGGCCGCGATCCTCGCCTGGCTGGCGGGCATCTTTTCGGTGCTCTCGACGCTGGTGGCGGCCGTCAACTCGCAGGCCCGGGTCCTGTTCGACGGCGGCCGCTCGGGCCTGCTGCCGTCGCGGCTGGGCCACTCGCGGCCACCCGGCCGGACGCCGGTGTTCGCGCTGCGCACGATGACGGTGCTCGGGCTGGGCATCGTGGTCGTGTGGTGGCTGTGCCACGCGAGCGGACTGCTCGGCGGCTCGGACGACCCGGTCAACCTGTACGCCGAGTGCTCGACCCTGGGAACGATCCTGATCCTGTTCGTGTACGTGCTGACGGCCGTGTCGCTGCCGGTCTTCATCCA
This sequence comes from Solirubrobacteraceae bacterium, assembly GCA_035506775.1. Classification (GTDB taxonomy): domain Bacteria; phylum Actinomycetota; class Thermoleophilia; order Solirubrobacterales; family Solirubrobacteraceae; genus Palsa-744. Next base: position 4,251 of record DATJOU010000249.1, read on the forward strand.
CCGCCGCGGTCGCCGGCTCTCGCCCGTGCGCCACTGCCTGATGCCCCTGCTCGGCGTGCTCACGCTGGCGATCCCGTTCGCCGAGCTGTTCGCGCCCGGACAGCCGGTCCCCTACAACGTGTTCCCGTACGCATCCGTCGGGGTCCTGCTGCTGGCGTGCGTGTACGCCGTGTGGGTGCTGAAACGGAATCCGCGCGCCGGCGCCGGCGAGGGCTCGGCCGGCTGACGGGTATCCAATACCGGTGCCCGAAGCGCTCGCATTGGTACTGGCGGTCGGGGCGCTGGCGGTCACGCTCGGGCTCGCGATCGCCCAGCCGCACCGGCTGGCGGAGGCGACTGCGGCGGTGAGCGGGGCCGTGGTGCTCGTCGCCGCAGGGGCCCTGAGCACGCACGAGGCCCGCCACGCACTCGGCCAGCTGGCCCCCACGATCGCCTTTCTGGCAGCCCTGCTGCTGCTCGCCGAGGGCTGCCGCCGCGAAGGGCTGTTCGACGCCTTCGGCGGGATCATGGCGCGCGACTCGCGCGGTCGGCCGCGGCGCCTGCTTGCGGTCGTGTTCGTGCTCGCCACGGCCGTGACGGCGGTCCTCGGCCTGGATCCGACGGTGGTGCTGCTGACCCCGGTGGTGCTGGTGACCGCGACCCGCCTGCGGATGCGCACCCGCCCACCGCTGTACGCGTGCTCGCACCTGGCCAACTCGGCCTCGCTGCTGCTGCCGGTCTCGAACCTCACCAACCTGCTCGCGTTCCACGCCCTGAAGCTGTCGTTCACCCGCTTCGCGGCCCTGATGGCGCTGCCGACGGCCGCCGCCGTGGCGATCGAGTGGGGCGTGCTGAGCCGCTACTTCGCGGCCGACCTCGAATCTCCCGGCGACCAGCCGCGGTCGGCGGAGCTGCGACCCCTGCCGCGCTTCGCACTGGCGGTGCTGGGCGCCACGCTGGCGGGGTTCGTGATCAGCTCTCCGCTGGGCATCGAACCGTTGTGGATCGCGATCGCCGGCGCCACGGCGATCACGCTGCCGGGGCTGGCCCGGCAGACGGTGCCACCGCGGGCGGTGCTCGGTGCCGTGCAGCTTCCCTTCCTGGTGTTCGTGCTCGGCCTCGGCGTGATCGTGGCCGCCGCCGGCGCCAACGGCCTCACCCGCGCCGTCCACGACCTGCTCCCCGCCGGGTCCTCACTCGCGGCGCTGCTGGGGGTCGCCTTCCTGGCCGCCGCGCTCGCGAACCTGGTCAACAACCTGCCGGCGATTCTGATCCTCGTCCCGGTGCTCGCCCCGGCCGGGACCGCGCCCCTGCTGGCGGCTCTGGTGGGCGTCAACGTCGGGCCCAACCTGACCTACGTCGGCTCGCTCGCGACGCTGCTGTGGCGACGGATCCTGCGCGCCGGCGGCACCGAGGTCGAGCTGGGCGAGTTCGTGCGCCTCGGCGCCGCCACCGTCCCGGCCATCCTGCTCGCCTCCACGGCCCTGCTGTGGGCCGGGATCGAAGCCGGGCTGTGACGCGCGCCCACGCGGCGGGCCGACGCCCACGCGGCGGGCCGACGCCGGCGCGGCACGTGAGCCGACGCCGGCGCCGGAGCTTTGAGGACGGCGCTACTGGACCTGCACGCCGGCGGCTCCGGCGCGGGCCATCTCCACGTGGGCGCGGCTGTCGCGGGTGCGGATCAGCAGCAGCGTCGCCAGCAGGCCGAGGGCGGCGATGCCGGCGCCCGCCAGGAAGGCCGCCTGGAAGCCGTCGGTGAGCGCTCCCGCGGCGCTCGAGGTGCCGCTCGCGAGCACGTCGTGGGTGCGCGAGGTGGCGATCGCCGACAGCACCGCCAGACCGATCGCCCCGCCGAACTGCTGCGAGGTGTTGATCAGCCCGCTGGCGAGTCCCTGCTCGCGCGCCTCCACGCCGGCCACGGCCGCGATCGTGGAGGTCACGAAGCCGAGCCCGAGACCGATGGCGGCCAGCAGCGAGGGCCCGAGGATGTCGCCCACGAAGCTGCCGCCGACCGAGATGCCGCTGAACCACAGCAGCCCGACCGACACCGAGGCCATCCCGGTGGCCAGGATCGGCTTGAAGCCGAAGCGCGTCACCAGCTGGCCGCCGAGGCCGGCCGAGACGACGATCGCGACCGAAAGGGGCAGATAGGAGAGCCCGGCGTGGATCGGCCCGTAATGGAGCACCTGCTGCATGTACAGGGTCACAAAGAAGAACATCGAGAACAGCGAGGCCCCGAGCAGCAGCCCCACCACGTTGGCGCCCATGACGGTGCGGGTGCGGAAGATCCTGAACGGGACCAACGGAGCCTTGGAGCGCAGCTCGATCAGCACGAAGGCCGCGAACAGCGCCGCCGAGATCACCAGCAGGCTCACGATCTTGGTCGAGCCCCACCCGGCGCTGGAGGCGTCGAGCAGCGCGTACGCCAGCAGCGACAGCCCGGCCGTGATCGTCACGGCGCCGGCCGCGTCGAAGTGACGGGTGGCGGATTCCGAGCGGCTCTCGGGGATCAGCCCGGGAGTGAAGGCGAGCGCGATCAGCGAAACGGGCACGTTGACCCACAGAACCCATTCCCAGCCGAGCC
>DATJOU010000250.1:0-4882 GCA_035506775.1 Solirubrobacteraceae bacterium
GCTTCGAGTGGAAGTACGCGGTGCCCGTCTTGATCGCCTTGATGCACGACCTGCTGATCACCTCCGGGGTGTACTCGCTGACCGGCCGTGAAGTCACCACCGCGACCGTCGCGGCGCTGCTGACGATCCTCGGGTATTCGCTCTACGACACGATCATCGTCTTCGACCGTGTGCGAGAGAACGTCCCGCGAATGCCCCGGGCCGCGTTCTCGCAGATCGTCAACCGCTCCATGTCCGAGGTGCTGACCCGTTCGCTGGCGACCAGCTTCTGCACCCTGCTGCCGGTGCTGGCGCTGCTGTTCTTCGGCGGCGAAACGCTGAAGGACTTCGCCTTCGCGCTGATGGTCGGGATCGCCTCCGGTGCGTACTCCTCGATCTTCATCGCCTCCCCGGTGCTGACCCACTGGAAGGAACGCGAGCCCGGCTACCGCGCCCGCCGCGAGCGCATCACCCGGGAAAGCGGGGCCGTGCCGGCCTACGCGACCACGGCCGCCGGCGCCCCGGAGGACGTGGAGCCCGAACAGAAGCGCCGCCGCACCCGCCGCGGCAGCCTGATCGCCCCCGAGGACCCGGGCCAGCAGATCTCGCGCGAAGAGTTCCAGGAACTGGTCGCCGACCTCGACACCGAGGAGCCCAAGGTCGGCGGGGCGTCCCCGTCGCGCAAAGGCAACGGCGCCCGCGCCGCCACCGCGGCGCCACCGCCGCCGCAGACGAAGGCCAAGGCCCCCGAGAGCGAGGTCCCCGCGGCCGAGGCGCCCGGAGAGGTGGCGCCCGAGCGCGACCCCGCCGCCGACCTCACACCCGAGGACCTGGTGCTCAAGGACGAGCCCAAGCCGCGACCCAAGTCGCGCCGGCCACGAAACCGCAAACACGGGAGGTCCCGCTGATGGCGATGCTCGGCTGGGTGATGATGGGTCTCGCGATCTGGCACTACACGATCTTCATGCCCGACCGCTTCTGGGGCGGGATCGTGGGCGCCTTCCTGGGCTCGCTGTTCGGCTCGGTCATCGTCGGGATGATCATCGCCACCGTCAAGTTCTCGGAATTCCGCATCCCGGGCGAAAAGGAGACCACCATCGCGGTCGTCCTGTACGCCGTCCCAGGGGCTCTGCTCGGGATCGCGCTGGTGTATCTCGAGGGCATGCGCCGCGAACGCGCGCACGCCCGCGCCGCCGCCACCGCCTGAGCTTCCGTCCCATCGTGGCCGTACCCTCGGCCGCTGTGGATCCCTGGCGCCTGGAGATACCGCCGTGCCCGCCTGCGGCGACGGCCGCGCTGCGCCGCGAGCTCGGTGTCAGCGACGCGCTCGCACAGGCGCTCGTGCGCCGCGGGCTCGGCGAGCCCGAGCGGGCACGGGCCTTCCTGGACGCCGACGAGGAGCACGACCCGGACGCCTTCGCGGGCATCTCCGAGGCGGTCGCGAGCATCGCCCGCCACCTCGACGAGCGCCGCCGGATCACGGTCCACGGCGACTACGACGCCGACGGGGTCTGCTCGACGGCCGTGCTGGTCACGGCGCTGAGGCGCCTGGGGGCGGATGTCGACTGGTACCTCCCCGACCGTGCCGGCGACGGCTACGGGCTGAACGGCGCCACGGTCAGGCGGCTGGCCGCGCGCGGGACCTCGCTGCTGGTCAGCGTCGACTGCGGGATCGGGGCCGTGGAGGAGGTCGAGACCGCGCTCGCCCTCGGGCTGGAGGTGGTGATCACCGACCACCACTCGCCCAGGACCGACGGCCGGCTCCCGCGGGCCCCGGTCGTCCACCCCGCCGTGTGCGGGTACCCGTGCCGCGAGCTGTGCGCGACGGCGGTCGCCCACAAGCTGGCCCAGGCCCTGTACCGCGCCCGCGGGCGGGACCCGCGCGAGCTGGAGGCCGAGCTCGAGCTGGTGGCGCTCGCCACGGTCGCCGACGTGGTCCCGCTGGTGGGTGAGAACCGGACCCTGACGGTGCGCGGGCTGAGGCGCCTGGAGAGCACCACCCGGCCCGGGCTGCGGGCGCTGATGGCGACCGCGCGGGTGGCCCCGGGGCGGGCGGGGGAGCGGGCGGTGGCGTTCGCGCTGGCCCCGCGCCTGAACGCCGCCGGGCGCCTGTACCGGGCCGACGCGGCGCTCGAGCTGCTGCTGACCGAGGACCCCGTGCGGGCCGAGCAGGTGGCCCACGAGCTCGACTGCGCCAACCGCGAGCGGAGGGAGATCGAGCGCGGCATCCGCCACCAGGCCGAAGCGCAGATGGCCGAGCTGGGGGAGCAGGAGGCGTACGTGCTCGCCTCGGAGGGCTGGCACCCGGGCGTGATCGGGATCGTCGCCTCGCGGCTGGTGGAGCGCAGCGGGCGCCCGGTCGTGATGGTGGCGCTCGAGGGGGAGGACGGGCGCGCGTCCGGTCGCAGCATCGACGCCTTCGACCTGCTCGGCGGGCTGCGGGCCTGCTCGAAGCACCTGCGCCGCTTCGGCGGCCACCGCGTGGCGGCCGGGATGGAGATCGGGCGCGAGCAACTGCCCGCCTTCTCGACCGCGCTGTGCCGCCACGCCCGCGAGGTGCTCGCGCCCGCCGACCTGTGCCCGGTCGAGCGCGTGGACGCGGTCGTAGAGGTCGCCCGGGTGGACATGGGGCTGGCCGAGGAGCTCGAGTCGCTGGCCCCCTTCGGGCGCGGCAACCCGCGGGTGACGCTGCTGGTGGAGGGGGGGAGCTTCGCCGCCAGCAGGCCGATGGGGCAGGGCCGGCACGTGCGCTTCGACGTCCGCAGCGGGGCCGACGGCGCCCGCGCGGTGGCCTTCGGCTGCGACGGGCGCCTGCCGGTCGCCGACGGCGAGCCCGTGCAGGCCACCTTCACGCTCGAGATCAACGAGTGGAACGGGGTCTGCGAGCCGCGCCTGGTGCTGCGCCGGGCACGGCCCGCCGAGGGACCGGTGGCGCTGGCGCCGCCGCGCCGCCCCGGGCGACGGGAGGGCCAGCAGGAGCTCGCCCTGTTCGCGGTCTAGGGGCGGGCATGCGCGGCTTGGATCCGGGTATCGGTTTCCCTACCCTTTGAGCATGAGCGTCACCGACGATCCGCTACCCGCCGCAGCAACAGAGAGTCCGGTGCCGACCACGGACCTGCAGACGCTCAGCGTCTCCCAGCGGCGCCTGCTGAGCGACCTGTTCGCGATCGTCTCCGAGCACGCCGCCGACTCGGCGGTGGCGATCGACCGCGCGCGCGTGCAGGACGCGTTCGTGTTCGCCTGCGAGCACCACGGCTCGCAGCGGCGCAAGTCCGGCGAGGACTTCATCGTGCACCCGGTCGGGGTGGCCCGCATCTGCGCCAGCATGCGGCTCGACACCGAGACGCTGTGCGCGGCGCTGCTGCACGACACGGTCGAGGACACCTCCGCCTCGATCGAGGAGGTGCGCGAGCGCTTCGGCGAGGAGATCGCCGCGATCGTGGACGGGGTCACGAAGCTCACCGGGATCACCTTCCAGTCGCGCGACGAGGCCCAGGCCAACAACTACCGCAAGATGATGGTGGCGATGGCCACCGACGTGCGGGTCATCCTGATCAAGCTCGCCGACCGGCTGCACAACATGCGCACGATCGACGCGATGCCCAAGCAGAAGCAGACCGAGAAGGCGCGCGAGACGATCGAGATCTACGCCCCGCTCGCCCACCGGCTGGGCATCCACGCGATCAAGTGGGAGCTGGAGGACCTCGCCTTCGCGACCCTCTACCCGCGCAAGTACCAGGAGATCAAGGGCCTCGTGGCCCAGCAGCGCGAGGAGCGCGAGCGCTATGTCGATGAGGCCGGCGAATACCTGCGCTCGGAGCTCTCCCAGCTCGGGATCGAAGCCGAGATCGCCGGGCGGGCCAAGCACTTCTACTCGATCTACTCGAAGATGACCAAGAAGGGCCGCGAGTTCAACGAGATCTACGACCTCACCGCGATGCGCGTGATCGTCGACTCGGTGAAGGACTGCTACGGGACCGTGGGGGTGATCCACTCGCTGTGGAAGCCGCTCCCGGGGCGCTTCAAGGACTTCATCGCGATGCCCAAGTTCAACATGTACCAGTCGCTGCACACGACCGTGATCGGGCCCGAGGGCCGGCCCCTGGAGATCCAGATCCGAACCCACGAGATGCACGAGATGGCGGAGTTCGGGGTGGCCGCCCACTGGGTCTACAAGCAGCCGCCCGCCCCCGGCTCGGAGGCCAGCGCCAGCTGGCCGGCGGCCGGCGAGGACGCGAAGCTCAAGTGGCTGCGCTCGATGCTCGACTGGCAGAACGACCTCTCGGACCCGAGCGAGTTCATGGAGACCTTCCGCCAGGACCTCTTCGAGGAGGAGGTGTACGTCTTCACGCCCAAGGGGGAAGTCAAGTCGCTGGCCGCCGGAGCCACGCCGCTGGACTTCGCCTACGAGGTCCACACCGAGATCGGGCACCGCTGCGTGGGGGCGCGCGTGAACGGGAAGATCGTGCCGCTGCACTACGAGCTGCGTTCGGGGGACCAGGTGGAGATCCTCACCGCCAAGCGCGAGCGGGGGCCGTCCCGGGACTGGCTGGCGATGGTCAAGACGACCCGCGCCCGCAACAAGATCAAGGCCTGGTTCAAGGCCGAGTCGCGCCAGGACACCGAGCACACGGGCCGCGAGCTGCTCCAGGAGCAGCTGCGCAAACAGGGCCTGCCGGCGCAGAAGATAACCGGCTCGGCGCTGCTCGCCGACGTGATCCGGGAGGTCGGGTTCCGCAAGGCCGAGGACTTCTACATCGCCCTCGGCGGCGCCAAGATCTCGCCGAAGGTGGTCGTCAACAAGGTCATGCAGCGCCTCAAGCAGGGCGAGGCCGCCGAGTCCGAGCCGACCGCCGCCGACGACCTGCTCAAGACCCGCCGCCGGCGCTCTCGGGCCACCACC
>DATJOU010000251.1:0-28096 GCA_035506775.1 Solirubrobacteraceae bacterium
CCTGCCACCCGAGCTTCTTGGCTTCTTCGAGGACCGGGTCGTATTCGCTCCAGTTGTAGCTGGCGGGTTCGGTGGCGTTGAAGCTCGGCTTGGCGGCGTTGTTCGCGCCGGGGGCCACCCGGCTCCAGAACAGCTCGACCCGCAGCGCCCGGACCCCGAGGTGGCGCATCTGTTCGAAGGCCTTCGCACGGGTCGAGGAGTTCAGCAGGACGGTGGAGGCCTCGAAGTACACGACCTGGCCGTGGGAGGCCCCGGCGGGGGCCGCTCCGGCGGAGGCGAACAGCGCTGCGAGCAGGACCGGGAGCAGGAGTTTCGAAGGCTTGGGCATGGTGTCTATTGACACCTCGGCGCAGGCAGGGTTGCGGTCTTTGTAGCGTTCCCGTCAGCCATGGGTATCCCGGTAGCCCCAGACGACATCGTCCAAACCCCCGAGCAGGGCGAGGCTAACAGTCGCCCTCCGCTGCTCGTCCTCGAGCCGCTGGCGGCGTTTCTCGACGCGCACGGGATCGGCGAGGGCGAGATCCGGGCCAGCCCGATCGGCGACGGGCACTCCAACGTGACCTACCTGATCGAGCGGGGCGACGCGGAGGTGGTGCTCCGCCGCCCGCCCCGTCCGCCGCTGCCCCCGAGCGCCCACGACGTGCTCCGGGAGGCCCGGCTGCTGAAGGCCCTGCAGGACACCCGTGCCCGCGTTCCGAAGGTGCTGGCCGTGGGCGCCGACCTCGACACGATCGGGGCGCCGTTCTACGTCATGGAGAGGGTCCCCGGGGAGGTGATCGTCGCCACCGTCCCGGAGCCCCTCGACACGCCCCCCGAGCGCCGCCGCATCGGGGAGGAGCTCATCGACTCGCTGGTGGAGATCCATTCGGTGGACTGGCGGGCGGCGGGACTCGAGGACTTCGGCAAACCGACCGGCTACCTGGAACGCCAGCTGCGCCGCTTCACCGGCCTGTGGGAGCTCAACAAGACGCGCGAGATCGACGCCGTCGAGAGCGTCGGCTCGTGGCTGGCCGAGAACATCCCCGACAGCGGCCCCGCCACGATCGTCCACGGCGACTACCGGCTCGGCAACACGATCTTCGCGGCCGCCGCCCCGGCCCGCCTGTCCGCCGTCCTGGACTGGGAGATGGCCACGATCGGGGACCCGCTGGCGGACATCGGCTACCTGTGCATGATGTGGACCGAGCCCGGGGACCCGGAGGGCAACCTGCGGGAGCACCTCGGACGGGTGACCCGCGCGGAGGGCTTTCCCACCCGCGCGGAGCTGATCGCCCGCTACGAGGAGGGCTCGGGGCGCTCGATGCGGGACGTGCGCTGGTACACCACGCTCGCGCTGTGGAAGAGCATCGTGTTCATGGAGGGCAACTACAAGCGCGCCCTGGCCGGCACCACCGACGACCCGTACCTGAAGACGTTCGGCGACGGGGTCCTCGAGCTCGCCCGTCAGGCTGAGGAGGTGGCACGTGGCACAGCCGCGGTCTGAGGACGGAGAGCAGCGGGACGGGACCGACCCGACGGCGGGCGTGGACGGCAACGGACGGGGGGACCTCACCGGCCTGCTGATCGACTGGGGCGGGGTGCTGACGACCAACCTGTTCGCCTCCTTCCACGCCTACTGCCTGCGGGCGGGGATCGACCCGGCGAAGCTGGTCGGCCGCTTCAAATCCGACGAGCAGGCGAGGGAGCTGCTGATCGAGCTGGAGACCGGCAAGATGGCCGAGGAGGAGTTCGAGCGCCGCTTCGCGGCCCTGCTCGAGGTCCCTCCGGACGGCCTCATCGACGGGCTCTTCTCGGGCGTCCACGCCGACGAGCTGATGGTGGACGCCGTCCGCCGGGCCCACCGCGCCGGCATCCGCACGGGGCTGGTGTCGAACTCGTGGGGCGTGCACCGCTACCCCCGCTCGATGTTCGGCGAACTCTTCGACGGGGTCGTGATCTCGGCCGAAGAGGGGATCCGCAAGCCCTCCAAACGCATGTACGAGCTCGGCGCCGAGCGCGCCGGGGTCGCCCCCGGGGAGTGCGTGTACGTCGACGACCTGCCCTTCAACCTGACCCCGGCCCGGGAGCTGGGGATGGCGGTGATCCACCACACCGACTCCGACCAGACGGTCGCCGAGCTCGAGCGGCTGTTGGGGATCCCGCTGCGGGAGGGGGAGCCCGTCTAGGAGGCGGGGCCCCGGCTCGAGCGCCGGGGCCGGCCGCCGTTCAGTCGCGCTTGCCGCGCCCGTAGAGCAGTTTGAACATCCGCGCCAGCATGCGCGAGGTGCGGGCTTTGTACGGGTACATGAAGGGTTCCTTCTTCATCCCCAGGCGGGTCACCACGATCGCCTGCTGGGATGAGTACTTGCGGATCCCCCCGGCCCCGTGGCGGGAGCCGAGCCCCGACGCCTTGGCGCCGCCCATCGGCAGCTCGAGCACCGTGTAGTTGATCATCGCGTCGTTGACGTTGGCGGCGCCCGCCTGCAGGCGCCGGGCGATCTGCTCGCCCCGCTTGACGTCACGCGTGAACACCGACGAGCCCAGGCCGTACTGCGAGTTGTTCGACAGGCGCACGGCCTCCTCGGCGTCGCGCACCTTCATGATCGGGAGCGTCGGCCCAAAGGTCTCCTCGGTCATGCACTTCATCGAGTGGTCCACGTCCACCAGCACCGTGGGCTCGTAGAAGCGACCCGGGCCCGGTGCCTGCTTGCCCCCGGTGAGCACCTTGGCGCCCTTCTCGACGGCATCGGCGACGTGGTCCTTGATGATGTCCAGCTGCGGCGGGAAGGTGATCGCCCCCACCTCGACGGTGCCGAACCCTTCCGGCTTGCCGACCCTCAGCTGACGGACCTTCTCGGCCACTTTCGCCACGAACTCGTCGTACACGGGCTCCTCCACGTACACCCGCTCGATCGAGATGCACGTCTGGCCGGCGTTCTGCATCGAGTAGTAGGTGGCGAAGTTCGCCGCCCGCTCGAGGTCGGCGTCGGAGAGCACGATCATCGGGTCCTTGCCGCCGAGCTCCAACGAGGCCGGGATCAGCCGCGAGGCGGCCGCTTCGGCGACCTTGCGTCCGGTGCGGGTGGAGCCGGTGAACATGATCATGTCCACCTCCTCGGTCAGCGCCGCCCCCGTGCGGCCATCGCCGGTGGCGATCTGCAGCACGTTCTCGGGCAGCCCGCACTCACGCAGGCACTCGGCCATCAGCATCGAGGTAAGGGGGGTCACCTCGGAGGGCTTGAGGATCACGCTGTTGCCCGCCGCCAGCGCGGGGATGCAGTCGCCGAAGGAGTTGGTGAGCGGGTAGTTCCAGGGGCCGATCACGCCGATCAGGCCGAGCGGGCGGTAGCGCAGGATCAGCTTCTTGCCCTTGACCAGCAGCTGGCTGGACTTGATCTTCTCGTCGGCGAGGTAGCCGGGGGCCTCCTTGGCCCAGAAGCCGAAGGCGGCGCCGGCGTACCCGATCTCGGCGAGCGTGGCGTCCTCGTAGGTCTTGCCGGTCTCGGAGACGATCGTCTCCACGATCCGTTCGGTGTTGTCCATGACCCACTTCTGGGCGCGGCGCAGGACTCGTCCGCGGCCCTCGAAGCCGTAGGCCTCCCACTCCGGCTGGGCCGCCCGCCCGCGGGCCGCCATCTCGGCCACCGCCTCGGGGCCGAGATTCGGAACCGTGGCGACGATCTCGCCGGTCGCGGGGTTCTCGACCGGGATCCCGTCGGTGACGGCGCTCGCGCCGTTCTGGGTCTCGGGTAGGTGCTGCTCGACCGTGGCCATCTGGACTCTCCCTCTCGCTCGCTGTGCCTGGGGAGAAGGTTACTCCGCCGGCACCGATCGGGCCGGTGGGCGGGCCCCGGCGGGGGCTACCCGGAGAGCTCGATCGAGGTGATCCCGATCGGCTCGTTGGGCCGGTCCTGGCCGTCGGTGGGCACCGCCTCGAGCCGGTCGACGACATCCATCCCGTCGGTCACCTCCCCGAACACGGTGTGCTTGCCGTCGAGCCACGGCGCCGCCGCGGTGGTCACGATGAAGAACTGCGAGCCGTTCGTGTTGGGACCCGCGTTGGCCATCGCCAGGGCCCCACGGACGACCTTGTGGTCGTTGAACTCGTCCTCGAAGGTGTACCCCGGACCGCCCGTGCCGGTCCCCAGCGGACACCCGCCCTGGATCATGAAGTCGGGGATCACGCGGTGGAAGGTGAGGCCGTCGTAGAAGCCTTCACCGGCGAGCTTGCGGAAGTTCTCGACCGTCTTGGGGGCGTCGGCGTCGAACAGCTCGAACGCGATCGGCCCCTCGGTGGTCTGCATGGTGGCTGTGGACATGGCCCTAACCTACCCGCTCGGCAGTCAGCTCGCGCTCGTGGACGGTGCGGCCGTCGAGCCCCTCGATCACCCGTTCGGCGTCCGCGGCCGGGACCGACAGGAAGGCGAAGCGGTCGAGCACCAGCACGTCGCGGACCGCCTCCCCGTCGAGGCCGGTGGCGGAGGTGACGGCGGACACGATGTCGGCCACCGTGAGCCCCGCCGAGCGTCCCGCCCCGAGCACCAGCTTGACGTACCCCTCCCCGTCGTCGTCGCGCGAGACACGCGGCTTGGAGTGGCGCCGGGGACGCTCCCGGACCGGCGTCGGTGGTGCCACCGCCCCCTGCTCCCACTGGGCGATCTTGGTGCCGATGTGGCGTTCGATCGCCTCCAGCTCCCGCTTCTGGCGGGGCTCGACGAACGTGATCGCCCTACCCGAGCGACCCACCCGGCCGGTGCGCCCGATGCGGTGGACATAGGTATCGGGAGAGGTGGGGACGTCGTAGTTGATGACGTGGGTGACGGTCGAGATGTCCAGCCCACGGGCGGCCACGTCGGTGGCGACGAGGATCGGCACGCGCCCGCCCTTGAAGGCGAGCATCACGCCGTCACGTGACCCCTGGCTCATGTCGCCGTGCAGGGCGCGCACGTTCAGGCCGCGGTCGCGGAGCGTCCGGAACAGCTGGTCGGCGCGGATCTTGGTGCGCACGAACACGATCGCCTGGTCGGGCTTCTCGGCCTTCAGCACCTCGACCAGCTTCTCCGGCTTGGCGCGCGTCTCCACCGGCAGCTGGAACTGGGCCACGGTGTCGATCGTCAGCGTCGCCGCCTCGACCTGGACGGTGATCGGGTCGTACATGTAACGGTCGGCGAGCTTGCGGATCGGGGGCGGCATGGTGGCCGAGAACAGCGCCGTCTGGCGGCTCGAAGGGGTCAGCGCGAGGATCCGCTCGACGTCCTCCAGGAAGCCGAGGTCGAGCATCTCATCGGCCTCGTCGAGGACCACGAAGCGGCAATCGTGGAGCATCAGCGAGTGGCGGGAGATGAGGTCCAGCACCCGCCCCACGGTGCCCACCACGACGTGACCCCCGGCCCGCAGCTGGGCCTGCTGGGAGCGGATCGGGGCGCCCCCGAAGACCGCCACCACGTCGATCCCGGTGTGGGCCCCGTAGGTGCGCAGCGCCTGGGTCACCTGGATGCAGAGCTCACGGGTGGGCGTCAGCACGAGCGCCTGCACCGAATCCTCCCGGGGGTCCACGTACTGCATGATCGGCAGCCCGAAGGCGGCCGTCTTGCCGGTCCCGGTCTGGGCCTGCCCGATCACGTCGCGGCCTTCCAACAGCGGCGGGATCGCCTGTTCCTGGATCGGGCTGGGGGCCTCGTAGCCGACGTCGTGCAGCGCGCGGAGCGTGGGCTCGGAAAGACCGAGTTCGGCGAATGTCCTGGCCATGTGGTCGAGGGAGTTTGGCGGGTGTGTTGGTCGAGCGCTGGAGCGGGGAGGTCAGACGCTTGGGTCGAGCAGCAGCTTTCCGGTCGTCCGCCGATCCCGCAGGTCGGTCTGGGCCTGGCCGGCCTGCGCGAGTGGATAGGTCGCCCCCACGATCGCCTTCAGCTCCCCCGCCGCGGCCCGCGCGAACAGGTCCGCGAGCGCTTCGGCGAACATCCCCGGGCGCTCCAGGCAGTGGAACAGGTAGAAGCCGACCACCGACCGGGAGTGGCGCAGCAGCGACCCGGTGGAGACCTCGTTGGGGACCTGCGTGGAGATCCCGCACACGACGATCCGCCCGAAGTGGGCCAGGGCGCGGTAGGAGGCATCGAAGGCCTCCCCCCCGTACATCTCGAACACCACGTCCACGGGCTCCCCACCGTTGGCCTCCAGCAGCCTCTCCAAGAGCCCCTCTGGGGCCGGGTCGACGGCCACGTCCGCCCCCAGCTCGAGCGCCAGCGCACGGCGCTCCTCCCCGGAGGCGGTGGCGATCACCCTGCCGGCTCCGAAGATGGGCCCGAGCTGGACCGCCAGCGACCCCACCCCGCCGGCGGCGCTGTGGACCACCACGCTCTCCCCGGGGGCCACCCGGGCGGCCGTCCGGTACAGATGCCACGCGGTCGTCCCCTGGATGATCATCGCCAGCGCGCTGCCGTCGTCGAGGCCCTCTGGGACCCCGAACACGCGCTCCTCGGGAGCCACCGCGTACTCGGCGTAGCCGCCGTTGCCCACCAGCGCCACGACCCGCTCGCCGGTGTCCTCGCGCACCCCCGCCACCTCTCCCCCGGGGACCAGCGGAAGGCTCGCACGCCGGACGTAGGAGTTGGTGCGGGTGTGGGTGTCGGCGAAGTTCAGCCCCGCGCGGGTGACGCGGATCAGGACCTCCCCGGGGCCGGCCACGGGGACGGGCAGCTCGGCCAGCTTCAACACCTCCGGCCCCCCGAACTCGGTCATCTGGATCGCTCGCACCTGGAAATCCCAGGCTATCGGAGTGGGCCCCGCCGGCAGGTGGCGGGCGGTCCGTTGCTCTAAGGTGCCCGCCGCATGCCCATCACCGTGGTCGGATCGATCGCCTACGACACCGTCAAGACACCCTTCGGGGAACGCGAGCGGATGCTCGGTGGGGCCGCCGTGCACTTCGCCCTGGCCGCCTCCTTCTTCGACGAGGTGCGCGTCGTGGGGCCCGTGGGGGAGGACTTCGGGGCCGAGCAGCTCGAGGTGCTCGAACGCCGCGGGGTGGACGTCTCCGACATCGAGCACGTCCCCGGTGGCCGCACCTTCTTCTGGCACGGGGAGTACGGCTGGGACCTGAACTCGCGCGAGACCCACGACACCCGGCTGGGGGTGTTCGAGGGCTTCGCCCCGAAGCTGTCGGAGCGCTCACGCTCCAGCGAGGTGCTGTTCCTGGCCAACATCCAGCCGCAGCTGCAGCTCGAGGTCCGCTCCCAGCTCCCCCGGGCCCGGTTCGTGGCGCTCGACTCGATGAACCTGTGGATCGACATCACCCGCGAGGCGCTGGTGGCGGCTATCACCAGCGTGGACTGCGTGATCCTCAACGACGCCGAGCTGCGCCAGCTCACGGACAAGCCGAATCTGGTGGCGGCAGCCCGCGAGGTGCTGTCCTGGACCCCCTCCGGTAGCGCCCCGGACGCCCCCCGCGGGCCCTCTGTGGTGGTGGCCAAGCAGGGGGAGTACGGCGCCGCCCTGATCACCCGGGACAGCTTCTTCGCGCTCCCGGCGTATCCGCTGGAGACCGTGATCGATCCCACCGGGGCCGGGGACACCTTCGCCGGGGGTCTCGTCGGGTACATCGCGGCCCACCCAGGGGAGGAGCTATCCGACGAGCTGCTGCGGCGCGCGATGGCCCACGCCACGGTGCTCGCGTCCTTCAACGTGGAGGAGTTCGGCACCGATCGCGTGGCCCGCCTGCGGGGTCAGGAGATCGTCGACCGGATCCACGAACTGCACGCCATGACGCAGTTCAGCGGCGCCCCTCTGACCCTGCGCGGTTGAGCGCCCCGGGGCCCGTTTCGGACACCCGCCGGCGGCCCCCGCATCGGGGGCTACTACCGGTCCCGCAGGGGGTAACATCCCCACAGCGTGACCACGTGGACCTTCATCTGGCTGATGTTCCTGCTGAAGATCCCGATCGTGGCTCTGTTCCTGATCGTCCGCTGGGCGGTCCGTCAGACGCCCGAGACGGCGGGAGGTGAGGACGGCGGGATCGGACCGCACCCGCGGCCCCTGCATCCGCACCACCCGCGCCCGCGACTGCCACGGCTCCCACGCCGTGGGCCCCATGGGGTGGCGGAGCCGGGACCGCCGGCCCGCGTTCGCGCGGCCGTCTCGATCGACCGGCTGCCGCGCCACTAGCCGGGTGCCGGGCGGCGATCCGGCACCTCCACTTGCGCATAATCACTGGTAGGACCAGGTAGGAGCTCCATTAACCGTGGATAGGAGATTCAGATGAGTACCGAGCAGTCGACGGTCGAGGGGCAGAGCGGGGCGATCGAGGACGTCGGCAACGGGGACGGCTCCTCGGCCCAGGACCGGTTGCTCGTCACCGACTCCCGCACCGGGCGCTCCTACGAGCTGCCCATCACCGACGGCACCGTGCGCGCCGTGGACCTGCGACAGATCAAGGTGGACGAGGACGAATTCGGGCTGATGTCCTACGACCCCGCGTTCATGAACACGGCCGCGTGCCGCAGCGCGATCACCTACATCGACGGCGACGCCGGCATCCTCCAGCACCGTGGGTACCCGATCGAGCAGCTCTGCGAGCACTCGAGCTACCTCGAGGTGGCCTACCTGCTGATCAACGGCGAGCTGCCCACGCTCGACGCGCTCGCGGAGTGGGTCCACCAGATCACGATCCACACCTTCGTGCACGAGAACATCAAGGAGTTCATGCAGGGGTTCCGCTACGACGCCAACCCGATGGGCATGCTCGTGGCGTCGGTGGGGGCGCTGTCCACCTTCTACCCGGACGCCAACCAGATCCAGGACCCCGAGATCCGCATGGCGCAGATCATCAGGCTGCTCGCGAAGATGCCGACGCTGGCCGCGTTCGCCTACCGCCACAACATGGGCCAGCCCTACGTCTATCCCGACAACGAGCTCGATTACGCCAGCAACTTCCTCGGGATGATGTACAAGATGACCGAGCTCAAGTACGAGCCGGACCCCCGGCTCTCGCGAGCTCTCGACGTGCTCTTCATCCTGCACGCCGACCACGAACAGAACGCCTCCACCAGCGCCGTGCGGGGGGTGGGCTCCACCCAGGTGGACCCCTACAGCGCGATCGCGGCGGGGGTCGCGGCGCTGTACGGGCCGCTCCACGGAGGGGCCAACGAGGCCGCCCTGCGGATGCTCCAGCGGATCGGCAGCGTCGAGAACATCCCCTCCTTCCTGGAGGGGGTCAAGGAGGGCAAGGAGCGGCTGATGGGCTTCGGCCACCGCGTGTACAAGAACTACGACCCCCGCGCCCGCATCATCCGCAAATACCTCGACGACGTCTTCGCGGTACGCGGCAAGAGCCCCCTGCTGGAGGTGGCCAGCGAGCTCGAGAAGCGGGCCCTGGACGACGACTACTTCACCTCCCGCAAGCTCTACCCGAACGTGGACTTCTACTCGGGCCTGATCTACGAGGCCCTCGGCCTGCCGGTTGCGATGTTCCCAGTGATGTTCGCGATCGGTCGCACCAGCGGGTGGATCGCCCAGTGGTTGGAGATGGTCCAGGACCCCGAGCAGAAGATCGCCCGTCCCCGCCAGATCTACACCGGCGACCGCGACCGCGACTACGTCCCGATCGAGGACCGGGGCTGAGTCGGGGGGGGCCGCCTCGGCCCCCCGGCGCTGGTCGCCGGCTAGGCCGCCAGCACGAGCGTCGCGCCGTTGTCGCGCAGCCAGCGGCGGTGGGCGCGGAACTCCGGCCAACGCCGTCCCAGCAGGGCCCAGAAGCGCCGTGAGTGGTCGGTTATCTCGAGGTGGCACACCTCGTGCCAGACGACGTATTCGAGCACCGGGTCCGGGGCCAGCATCAGGCGCCAGTTGAAGCTCATGTGGCCCTCCGATGAGCACGAGGCCCAGCGCGTCCGCTGCCCCCGGATCGAGAGGCCGGTGTATGGGACGCCGGTGAGGGCGGTGGCGCGGTCGAGGCGGCGGGCCATCTCGGCGCGGGCCGCCCGCCGGTAGAAGCGCTCGAGCGCCGGCAACGGGTCTCCGGCCGGCACCAGCAGGGTCTCACCGCGGCGGTGGACGCGCTCCCGACCCGCCTGCGGCACCAGCTGCAGCGGCTCGCCCAGGTAGGGGACGCTCCCAGCCCGCCCGGCGACCACCGCCAGCGTCCGGCGGGCCTCCGCCAGCCGCCGCTCGATCCAGGGGCGCAGCTCCTCGATCGCGGCCGGGGCGGCCCGCTCGGGGGCGCGGGCGGGGAGCACCACCTCGACGGCCGCGTCGGCGTGCACGTTGACGCGCACGCTCCGGGCCCGGGCGGAGCGGCGGATCGTGTAGCTGATCTCCTCGCCGGAGGGGTCTCGCCTGAGGGGGGTGGCGCCGCTCATCCTCAGAGCAGGCTAGAGCCCGCGGCGGCCGCCCGGCGGTCAGGGCCCGGGCGGCGGTGCGCCCTGCCGCCCGGCCGCCGCCTACGCTTCCCGGCCATGGAGCGGGGCGGCGGGGCGGGTGACGAGCAGCTCGAGATGACAATCGACGAGGAGCTGCTGCTGTGGCTCGGGAACGAGGCGGAGGAGGTGCGGGCCGCCGACGCGGAGCGCGTGCACGACATCGCCGGCGAGTTCGCGGCCGGCTTCTCGGCCCTCGCGGACGTCGGACCCGCGGTGACCGTGTTCGGCTCGGCCCGAACGCCCCGGGAGCACCCCACCTACGAGCTCGTGCGCAGGGTCGGCTTCTGCCTCGGGGAGTCCGGCTACGCGGTCATCACCGGGGGCGGGCCCGGGTTGATGGAGGCCGCCAACCGGGGGGCTCGCGAAGCGGGGGCGCTGTCGGTCGGGTGCAACATCGAGCTGCCCCACGAGCAGGACCTGAACCCGTACCTGGACATCGGCCTTCGCTTCCGTCACTTCTTCGCCCGCAAGGTGATGTTCGTGCGCTACGCCTGCGCGTTCGTGATCTGCCCCGGAGGGTACGGGACCCTCGATGAGCTGTTCGAAGCGCTGACCCTGATCCAGACGGGGACGATCCGCCACTTCCCCGGGGTGATGCTCGGGGACGGGGAGTGGGAGGGGCTGCTCGCCTGGCTGCGCGAACGGGCCCTCGCCGACGGACGCATCGATGTCCACGACCTCGAGCTGATCACGCTCGCCAGCGATCCGGCGCAGGTGTGCGAGATCGTCGACGCCGCCCGCGAGCGGCAGCTCGCCTACGGGGCCCGCCGGGCGCGGCGCACGGCGCCCTTGCGGCCGTAGACTTGGCGGGCGGATGGCGCGCTCACGGGTGAGGCTTCCAGCGGAGGTCCGAGGCCCCTTCGAGGTGTACCTGAACGGCGTCCGCCAGCAGCTCGGTAGCGACTACGAGGTCCGCGAAGGCACGCTCGTGTTCCAGCGCGACCTGCGCAAGGACAAGATCAGCGGCTGGCGCTGGCTGCTGGGGGCGTGGGGCGTGGGGACCTACCGCCAGGACGACTCGGTGGACGTCCGTTACGACGCCGCCGACGGCTCCCCGCGGGTCTGCGCGGGCCTCGAGATCGAGCCCGGGTAGACGGCCCGCTCCCACGGGCGGGCGAGCTTCAGGGCGCTGAGGATCGCCCGTGTGGCGGGGGAGCGGTTGAGCGTGTAGAAGTGGATCCCCGGCGCCCCCGCGGCCAGCAGCTCGGCGCACTGCAGGGTCGCGTAGGCCACCCCGAAGTCCCGCACCGCCTCCTCGTCCTCGCCACGGGCAGTGAGCTCGCGGGCCACGCCGTCGGGCACGGAGGCGCCGCACTTCTCGGCCATGCGTGGGAACTGGCCGGCTTTGGTGATGGGCATGATCCCGGGGATGATCGGCACCGTGATCCCGGCCCTGCGGGCGCGCTTCAGGAAGTCGAAGTAGGCGTCGTTGTCGAAGAACAGGTTGGTGATCAGGAAGTCCACCCCGGCGTCCACCTTCTCGGCGAGGTGTTCGAGGTCCGCCTCGGGACTGGTGGCGTGGACGTGGGTCTCGGGGAAGCAGGCCGCCCCGATCGCGAACGGGTAGCCGTCGGAGATCAGCTCCACCAGCTCGCGGGAGTACTCGAGGCCGCCCTCGGTGGCGGTCCAGGTCTCCTGGCCGGCGGGCGGATCGCCGCGCAGGGCGAGAACGTTCTCGATCCCCCCTTCACGCATCTCCTCGAGCGTGGTGTGCAGCTCGGGCACGGTGGCGGCCACGCACGTGAAGTGGGCCATCGCCTCGAGGCCGTAGCGGTCGGAGATCTGCTTGACGATCTCGATCGTTTTCTCGCGCGTGGAGCCCCCCGCGCCGTAGGTGACCGACACGAAAGCCGGCTCCAGCTTCACCAGCTCGGCGAGCGCCTCGTCGAGGTTGCGCTCCCCGGCCGGGGTCTTGGGCGGGAAGAACTCGAACGAGAACACCGGCCCTTCGCCCTCGGCGAGGATCTGGTCGATGCGCATCCTTCAGATTATGCAGCGCTCCAACGCTCGGGCTCGCCGGCGATCCTGCGTGCGCGCCCCAGCGCCTGCAGGTGGGTGAGGAAGGAGAGCGTTTCCGAGAGCAGCCAGTGGGCGTTGCCGACCCCGGGCGCCTCCCCGTAGACCCGGGGGATCAGCTCGAAGGCCGTCTGTTCGCCCTCTCGCAGGGCCCCCTCGACGAGGTCCAGTCGTTCCTGCACGAGCTTGCGGTTGCCGCGGATGTGGGCCTGGACGTCGGCGAACGTGCGCCCGTGACCGGCCAGGCACAGGCGCGCGGAGAGCCCTTCGACGGTCCCCAGCGAGTTCAGGAAGTCGCCCACCGGGTCGGGCGAGTAGCCGTAGTCGAAGAACAGCGAGATCCGCCCCAGGAGGTGGTCCCCGGAGATCAGCAGGCGGCGGTCCGGCTGGTAGAAGCACACGTGCCCGGGGGCGTGGCCGGGGGTCTCGTACGTGATCCACTCGCCCAGGTCGGTGGCGATCCTGACCCCGTCCTGGAGGTCGCGGTCGGGACGGATGGGGCCGGCCACACCGGTCTCGGTCGGCCTTCGCTCGGCGGCGTAACGGGCCAGCGGCTCGGGCGGCACGCCGCTCTGGCGGGCCACCTCCAGGCGCCGTTCGAAGCGGCCCTCGGGGTCCTCCACCATGCGATCCAGGGACTCGTGGCTCGGGTGCATCCACAGCTCGCACCCGGCCGCCTCGACGATCGACGGGGCCTGCCCGCAGTGGTCGGTGTGGGCGTGGGTGCAGGCCACCAGGCGGGCGTCCTCCAGGCGCAGGTTGCACATCGCCAGCGCGCGCTCGAGCTGCTCCATCGAGTCCGGCTCGTGCATCCCGGTGTCGAACAGGACGAAGCCCCCGTCGCTGCGGACCGCCCACGCGTTGCAGTGGGGAACCCCCGGCCACGGCAGGGGAAGACGCAGTCGGTACACGCCGGGCAGGACGCGCTCGCCCCGCCCGAGCTCACGCTTGCGCGCCACATCGGCCACCGGGCGGAGACTAGACTACGTCCCTCGCTCGGTCCTGGAAGGAGACGGGGATGGCTGAACAGCGGAGTGCAAGCGCCACCGGCAGCAAGGTGCAGGAGGTGGCCGAAAACATGCAGGAGCTGGCGGGCAAGCGCAAACGCATCTCTCCCGCCAAGGCCGAAGGGGTCGCCCGCCGCTACTTCGAGGCGATCGACGCCCGCGATCTCGACGGCGCCGTGGCGCTGTGGGCGGAGGGCGGCCGGGAGAACGTCCGCGGCCAGCTCGACGTGCTCGCCCCGGAGGGGGTGAGGGCCTTCATCTCGGAGATGCTGGGCTCGATCCCCGACCTGCGGATGGAGGTCGTCTCGACGATCGCCCAGGGAGATCGCTGCGCCGTGCACTGGCGCATGCGCGGGACCTTCGCCGGCCCCGGGAGCTTCTCGGGCATCGCCCCCACGGGCAGCGTGGTGGACCTCGAAGGGTGTGACCTGCTGACCGTCAAGGACGGGCTGATCCAGGCCAACGACGCCTTCACCGACAGCATGAGCTTCGCCCGCGAGATCGGCATGATGCCGCCCAAAGACTCGCCCGCCGAACAGCGCATGACGGGCGCCTTCAACGTCAAGACGCGGGTCACCGACCGCGTGATGGGCGGGGACGCGGAGCTGGTGGCGCAGGGCGTGTGGGTCGTCCAGGGCCAGCCCGGGCGCTGCAACGTGTACCTGATCGAGGAGGACGGGCAGGTGACGATGTTCGACGCCGGCGCCCGCACGATGACCCGCTCGGTGGCAACCGCCGCGGCCAAGCTCGGCGGGATCAAGCGGATCGTGCTCGGTCACGGGCACACCGACCACCGCGGGACCGCGCCCGGGCTCGGGGCGCCCGTGTTGTGCCACCCGGACGAAGTCCAGGACGCCGAAGGCAGCGGCGGCTGGCGCTACTGGCCCGAGGGCCTGGCGGGGCTGCCCTTCCCCCAGCGTCAGCTCCACCGCCTGTTCCACCGCTACGCCTGGGACGGAGGGCCGGTGGAGATCTCCGGGACCGTCAAGGAGGGCGACGAGGTCGCCGGCTTCACGGTCATCGAGCTGCCCGGGCGCGCCCCCGGCCAGATCGGGCTGTGGCGGGAGAGCGACCGCCTGGCCCTCACCAGCGACGCCTTCCACCTGATCGACATGTGGGGCCGGGGCTCCCCCGCCCACCTGCCCGACGACCTCTACAACTACGACACCGAACAGGCCCGGACGAGCCTGCGCAAGCTCGCCGCGATGGAGCCGGCGGTGGCGTGGCCGGGGCACGCCGGGTCGCTCAGCGGAGACGTCCGGGGCGACCTCGAACGCGCCGCCGAGGCGCCCTAGGCCTTGGGCCGGCGCTCACGGCGCCAGGCCAGGCTGCAGGCCCCCGGGAGCGACTACCGCGACCCCGAGGGCAACGTGCTCACCCTGAGGGGCTCGCTCACGCCCGGAGCCCGGAGCGAGTACGCGAGGGTGATGTCCGGGGAGGGGATGTCGGCCGCCAGCACCCAGGACGACGTCTGGCAGCGGGGTCTGGAGCTGCTGTTCGAGCGGCTCGCGACCCGATGGGTGATCGCGGGGGCCCCGATCGAGCGCCAGCGGGAGCTGCTGGCCCGCTTCCGGGCGGCCTCCCCCGTCGAGCGGGCGTGGGTGCGGGACGTCGTGCGAGAGCACTGCGCCGAGCACTTCCCGGAGCTGCGGGCGCCGTAGGGACGGGAGCAGCTCAGGCCGACAGCTCCAGGCGCTCGCCGCCGGCGGCCCCGGCGGCGAGGAACCTGGCGGTGGCCCGGTTGAGGACGAAGTCGTGCAGCTCACCGGCGTCGTCGCGCACCCGCAGGCGGCGGCCGTCGTCCTCCACGGCCACGATCGTGGCGCGTTCGTAGCCACCTCCGAAGCGGGCGATGCGCACCCGCGCCCCGACGCGGGGAAGCGGTCGCGAGGGTCCCAGCACGGCCCGATCTTAGGCCCCCGCCGGGTGCGTCCAGGAATGGCCCGGATGGACCGATACCTTGGGAGCATGCGGCGTACCAAGATCGTGGCCACCATCGGACCGGCCTCCCGCGAGCCGGAGACGCTCCTGCGGCTGGTGCAGGCGGGCATGGACGTCGCGCGCCTGAACTACTCGCACGGGACCCTGGAGGAGCACGCCGAGACGGTCCAGCGCGTGCGCGACGCAGCCGGGCGGGCGGGACGGCCGGTGGCGATCCTCCAGGACCTGCCGGGGCCGAAGCTGCGGATCGGGCCGCTGGCGGACGACCTGGTCGAGCTCACCCCGGGGGAGCACCTCACGTTCGTGTGCGGGGACGGGGACCGCCCCGGTGACGCCCACCACATGAGCGTCACCTGGCCGGGCCTGCCGGACGCCGTCGAGCCCGACTCGATCCTGTACCTCGCCGACGGGTCGGTGCGCCTGCGGGTGACGAGCGTGCGCAGCGAGCAGCAGGAGGTGGAAGCGGAGATCGAGGTCGGGGGCGCGGTCGCCTCCCGCCAGGGGCTCAACATCCCCGGGCCGGTGACGGGGCTGCCGTCGATGCCCGAGGAGGACCTCCACCTGCTGCGCCACGGGGAGCAGATCGGCGTGGACATGGTGGCCCTGTCGTTCGTGCAGTCCCCCGAGGACGTCGAGCAGGTGCGCCAGCACACCCGCCTTCCGCTGATCGCCAAGATGGAGAAGCCTCAGGCCGTGGAGCGGGCCAGCGAGATCCTCAAAGCGGCCGACTGCGTGATGGTGGCCCGGGGGGACCTCGGCATCGAGCTCCCGATCGCGCGGGTGCCGATCGTGCAGAAGGAGCTGCTCGAGCTGGCGGGATACATGGCCCGGCCGTCGATCACGGCCACCCAGATGCTCGACTCGATGGTCGCCTCCTCGCGCCCCACGCGGGCCGAGGTGGCCGACGTCGCCAACGCGATCCTCGACGGCACCGACGCGGTGATGCTCTCCCAGGAGACGGCGGTCGGCTCCTACCCGGTGGAGGCGGTGGAAATGATGGCGGCGGTGGCCGAGCAGGCCGAGTCGATCGCCCCCTACGAGCGCTGGAACGAGTCGCGGGTGAATCGCAGCGGCTCGGACCCCGCGTACACCCTCGCCCACAACCTCTGTGACGCCGCCCGCGAGCTGCGGCTCGACGCGATCGTGATCCCGACCCTGTCCGGGCGCTCGGCCCGGCTGGTGTCTGCCCACCGCCCCACGGTTCCGATCTACGCCCTCTCCCCCGGTCGCGAGACGGTGCGCCGGTGCGGGCTGATGTGGGGCGTGCAGGCGGCCTCGATCCCTCGCCACGAGACCACCGAGGCGCTGATCGCCGACGCCGCCCGGCGGGTGGTGGAGCTCGGGTGGTGCAGCCGCGGACAGCGCGTGGGGATCACCGCCGGACTGCCCTCGGGCCGGCCGGGAACCACCAGCCTGGTGCAGATCCAGACGCTGTAGGGCGCTACGGGGCGCTGGCCGAGAGGTCGTGCGCCCCCTTGCCCTTGATCTTCATCGTCCCGGTGAGCGTGGCGTGGCCGCTCGGCGATTCTTCGAGTTCGCCCGAGCCCGGACCGAACACGAGCGTGTTCACGCCCACTTCCGGGGCCAGCGTCCCCGTCAGCGCGATGACCGGCGTGGGGACCTTGTTCTTCACGCACAGGACATCGAGTTCCACATTCAGGATCTCGTCCCTGATCGGCGTGCCTGCCAGCAGCTGCGTGTTCCAGAAGCTCTGGGGTTCCACACCCACTTTTTCTTTTGCCGCGCACACGGGCCCGGTGGCGTGGCAGCCCTTGAATTCCGTCGCCGGAGGACCCTTTTCCTTGGAGGGGCCGTCCAGTTCGCCCAATCCGACACCGCCGCCGGTCTGGTTCCAGACGTCCCCCTTGCCCTTCGTGGAGCAGGTGACCGACTGGCCGCCACCGAGGTGCAGCGTCATCGAGCCGCTGGTCGAGACCCGCACGTTTCGACTCGAGTTGAGCCTCACGCCGTTGGAGTCCCAGTGGGGGAAGCTCGCGGCTTCTCCTTCTTCGAACTCGAACACGGCGCGTCCGAGGAGCGCCGTCTTCGCGTCGCCGGAGAGGGCGACGTCGTAGCGTTCGAGCCTTTCGTCGGTGCTGGCGAGGTATTCGCCGTGGGTGCTCCAGGTTTCCCCGCTGCGGGTGAACAGTTCGGCGCCGTCCTCATAACCGGCGATCAGAGCCGAGTTCCCGTCGTCGGACAGGGCCAGGCTTTCACCGAAGGAGCCTTCTTCGACCGGCAGGCCGGTGAGCTTCGGCCCCTGCTGCGACCAGGTCTGGCCCGAGCGGGTGAAGGCCCACACGGCACCGGCTTCGTCGTCGTCGGAGGGACCGCTGATCAGCGCGGTGTTGCCGTCGGCGGACAGCGCGACCGCGCTCCCGAAGTCGATGTCCTTACCGACCTCGTCGCTGCCCTGGAGCTTCCCGCCCTGCTGGCTCCACGTTTCTCCCGAGCGGGTGAACACCCACGCGCCGCCAATATGGGGGGCGTGGGCCGGCCCCGATCCGTCGTCCGCCCCGACCAGCGCCGTGTCGCCGTCGCCCGACAGCGCCACCGCGTCGCCGAACGACTGCGCACCGTCTTCGCTCCCTGTCAGCGGTTCGCCCTGCTGGGACCACGTTTCGCCCGAGCGCTTGAACACCCACACCCCACCGGTGACGGCTTCGTAGATGTTGCCCGGGGCGCCCACGAGAGCCGTTTCGCCGTCGCCCGAGAGCGCCACGCTGACGCCGAAGTAGTCTCCCGCGACCCGCGAGGTGGGGACCAGTTCGGTCCCCGAGCTCCAGGTCCCGCCCGAGCGCGTGAACACCCACGCCGCGCCGGATGGTGAGGCCATCCCGACCAGCGCCGTGTTGCCGTCGCCGGATAGCGCCAGCGAGAACGGTTCGCCGAGCTCCGGCGTCACTTTGAGCGGTTCGCCCTGCTGCGTCCAGCTCGAACCGGAGCGCACGAACACCCACACGTCCCCGCTCTCCATGAATCCCTGTTCCCGGCCGGTGATCAGCAGCGTGTCGCCGTCCGCGGCCAGCGCCACGTGCAAACCGCCGAGCGCCTTTTCGCCTTCACCTTCGAGCAGCGCGCCGTTCTGGACCAGGGGATCGACCCTCAGTGGATAGCGAGCGCGGCTCGTGTCCACCCGCAGCACGATCCGGCCCTTCTCGACGCCCAGCGAGCTGGGTAGGGCACGTCCGCGGGCGTCGGTGGCGCTGAGGTCGCCGTAGAGGAGGACCGTGCGGCCCGCACGCTCGAAGGAAACGCTGCGTCCGCCGGCGGCGAGGACCGGCTGAACGTCACTCCCGCCGACCCCGATCGCGATCGTCAGCTGCCGCCCCACGGCACCAGCGCCCGCCGGCCTCGCGACCGTGAAGCCCTGCTCGAGCCCGAGCGGGCCGTTGGCGTACCACTCGTCGATCCCCGGATGGGAGTAGCTCACGCGGTTGGAGGAGGCTCGCGGGGAGCTCCCCGCGAGCGTGCCCGGTGATGCCCCGAAGCCGGCCGCGACCGTTTGCAGCCCGACCGTCGTTCCGCCCGCGGCGACCTGGACGCCGGTGGCGCCGAAGGTGGCGCTCAGCCGCTGTGCCGGGTTATAAGCCGCAAAGTCGCCGTCGGCGCGAGCGCCGACGCGGTAGGAGGCGCTCCCCGCACCGAGGGCGCCGGATGCCACCGCCCGTGCGGCCACCGGGAGAGGAACCTCGCCCTGTGAGGCGATGCGGCTTGCCGGGAGGGTCCTCGACGGGGCCGAACCGAGCCACCCGGGGCCAGCACCCAGCACCACCGCGAGCCCCAGCAACGTGAGCAGGGGGCGGACCCGCCGGCGGCGGTGGGGCACCGCAAGCGGCAGCCCCGTGGCAATCGCGTGGCCACCCTGCGATCCGGCTTTTCCCACCATCCTGGCCCCGTCCCCGTTCCCCGATGCCGACGCCCCCACGGCGTGGTCGCAAACCAGCCTACACGGGTCATTCCGCGGATGGCAAGCCCCGCCGTCGAGGCGTCGTCCGGGCACGAGCGGCGCGCCGCCGCCGCTCGTGCCCGAATCTGGATCAGCCGGCGAACGAGTGGAATTCGCCCAGCGCCGCCGGAAGCTTCGGCGTGAACGGCTGGAACTTGTAGGTCGTGTTCGTTTCGAACCCGGCCTTCGCCGCCGCCTTCTTTTCCACGAACGGGAGCAGGGCTTCGACGGCCTGGCTGATGTGGGTCCACTTCAACGTGCGCTCGTAGCCGTTGTTGTTCGGCGGTTCGATGCTTTCGGACTGCTTCTGGGCGCCGGTGGTCGAGCCCAGAGGCCCCCCGTCGGCGCTCGAGACGTCACCTGCGACCACCCGAGCGAGCGTGCGGTGGTCGCTCTCGATGCCCATGATGCGCGCCGCGGTCACCCGCAGCTCGGTGGTGGTGAAGTCGCGCACACCGACGAGGTAGGCGGCGATGAACGCGTCCTCGAGCGTCACCAGCGTGTTGATCGTGGTTTGGGGGTCGCTGAACATCTTCGGGGGGTAGTAGAAGGTCGTGAACGACGACGGCTTGTGCGTCACGCTTTCCTCGAGCAGGAAATGCGACATCTCCTCCTGGCGGGCGGCGACCAGGTAACCCTGGTCGTCGTCCGGGATGCGGGCGAACCACGGCGAGGTGTTGATGATGTTCGTGTAGGTCGTGACGGCGAGGGCCTCGGCGATCTGGGCGGCCTCGAGGATTTCGAGGTCGCTCTTCTTCACGCGACCCTTCTTCGCCGCCGCGAACGCGGGAGCGAGCGCCCCGAAGGCACCGGCCCCGGCGAGCACTCCGGCGCCGGTCGCCCCGGCCCTGCCGAGGAACTGACGGCGATCGACCCCATTGCCAACGTCGGTTGCAGACATGCGTATTCCTTTCAAGACGGTTTCGCGTCCTATACGGCCGGCAGCCCCCGGCGGATCACCGCGGGACGATCGGCAGCCGTGGCGCGACCATGGGGATCAGCACCCCGCGCCACCGACCGGCTTGACGATCCAGGCGCTTTTTGGGCGCTAGGGCGCGGAGACCGACAGGTCGGGCGCGTTCTTGCCCTTGACCTTCATCGTCCCCGTGAGGGTGGCGTGCCCGCTCGGGGATTCGGCGAGTTCGCCCGACCCTGGACCGAAGGTGAGCGCGTTTTCGCCCACTTCCGGCATCAGCGTTCCCGTCAGCACGTCGACCGGGGTGGCGACCTTGCTCTTCACGCACATCACGTCGAGTTCCACGTCCGGGATTTCGTCCCTGACCGGCGCCCCTCCGAACAGCCGTGTTTCCCACGAGGTCTCGGGTTCCACCGCGACTTTTTCTTTTGCCGCGCAGACGGTGCCGATCGCGTGACAGCCGTGGAATTCGGTTGCCGGCGGGCCGCTTTCTTTGCCGGGGCCCCCGAGTTCCCCGCGTCCCGGGCCGCCGCCGGAGGGGTTCCACACTTCGCCCTTGCCCTTGGTTGCGCAGGTGACCGATGCGCCGCTCCCGAGGTGGAGGGTGAGCGAGCCGGTATCGGAGATGTGGACGTTGCGGTAGCTGGTGATCCTCACGCCCTTCGTGTTCCAGTGGGGGACGCTGGTGGGTTCTCCTGCTTCGAACTCCAGCACCGCCCGCCCGAGCAGGACGGTGTGGGCGTCGCCCGACATGGCGGCTTTGTACGGTTCGAGCCGCTCGTCGCTGCTGGAGAGGAATTCGCCGTGCTGGCTCCAGGTTTCCCCCGAGCGGGTGAACAGTTCGGCGCCGCTGTAGTAGCTGGAGATCAGGGCCGTGTTCCCGTCTTCGGAGAGCGCCACGCTTTCTCCGAAGGAAGCGTGTTCGATGGGCCTGCCGGTCAGCTTCTGTCCCTGTTGGGCCCATGTCTGGCCCGAGCGGGTGAAGACCCACACGGCACCGGCTTCGTCGTCGTCGAAGGGACCGCTGATGAGCGCTGTGTCGCCGTCCGCCGACAGCGCCACCTGGGCGCCGAAGTTGATCGTCTTGCCGACCTCACCGGTCCCCTGCAGCTTCCCGCCCTGCTGCGTCCAGGTCTGGCCCGAACGCGTGAACACCCAGGCCGCACCGATGTGGCTCGCGTGTGCCGGCCCCGAGCCGTCATCGCCACCGATCAGCGCCGTGTCGCCGTCCGCCGACAGCGCCACGCTGGAGCCGAATTCGTCCCCCGTGTCTTCGCTGCCCGTCAGCTCTTGGCCCTGCTGAGTCCAGGCTTCCCCGGAGCGTGCGAACACGTACACCCCGCCCGGGATCGATTCCTGGTTGTACCCGCGGGCGCCGACCAGCGCCGTTTCGCCGTCGCCCGACAGCGCCACGCTCAAGCCGAAGCCGTCGAGCGTGACCGGAGGGGGGTTGACGAGTTCCTGACCGGCGCTCCAGGTTTCTCCAGAGCGGGTGAAGACCCACGCCGAGCCGATCTCGGAGTCGACCCCGACGACGGCCGTGTTGCCGTCGCCCGACAGCGCCAGCGCGAACGGTTCGGCGGGCACTTTCACTTCCGTCGGCACTTTCAGCGGTTCGCCCTGTTGCCTCCAGGTCGACCCAGAGCGGACGAACACCCAGATGTTCGCGTTTTCACGTTGTTCGGTGCTGGTGATCAGCAGCGTGTCGCCGTCCGCGGCCATAGCCACGTGTCGCCCCGAGAGCGACTTTCCGCCTTCCCCTTCGAGCAGCGCCCCGTTCTGGACCAGGGGGTCGATCCTCACCGGGAAGGGGGCACCGGCGGGTACATCGACGTGCAGCACGATGCGCCCCCGGGACACGCTCAGCCGGCTGGGAAGAGCGCGTCCGCGAGCGTCGCTGGCGGATAGGCCGGTGTAGTGCAGGATCGTGCGCCCGGCGCGCTCCAGAGCCACGCTGCGCCCGCCGCGGGCGAGGACGGGCCGGACGTCGCCGCTGACCGCGACCGACACCGTCAGTGGCCCGCTGGCGGGACCGCCGTCGGCCGGCCTGGAGACGGTGAAGCCCTGCTCGAGACCGAGCGGTCCGTTGAGGTACCACTCTTCGATCCCACGATCGGCGTAGCTGACGCGGTTGTCCGAGGCGCGCGGGGAGCTCGCCCCGAGCGGGCTCGGGGATGCGCCGAAGCCGGCCGCCACCGCCCGCAGTCCGACGGGCGCACCGCCGTCCGCCACGCGGACGCCGAAGGCACCGAAGCTCGCGCTCAGCCCCTGCGCTCGGTTGCGAGCCTCGAAGCCCCCGACCCCTGCGGCCTGGACGCGGTAGGAGGCGCCGGCCGCGCCGAGAGCCCCGGAGACCGCCACGTTTGCGCCGAGCGGGAGCGCGATCTCGCCGCGAGAGGCGAGCCTGTGGCCCGCGAGCAGGCGTCTCGAAGGCGCCGGGCCGAACCCAGGCACCACCGCGATGAGCGCCGCCGCCAGCCCCAGGAGCGCGAGCGCCGCGACGGCCCGACGCGCCCGCCCGACTCCCACGAGCGGCCTCGCGCTCGGCAACCCAAGTGCTCCCGTCGCTCCACCCGTCCCCGCCATCTGCGCCGCACCTCCCGCCGTTGCCGACGCCCCTGTTCTGGTGCGATCAGACTAGTCGGCCGAGGAGGGGCTCGCAACCGAAGGGCGGGAACCGGCTCAGCCGGTGGCGCGCAGCTCGCGGCGGCCGTAGAAGTCGGCCTCTTGGCGGCCGAGCTCGGTGACCGGGTCGTCGCCGTACATCCACTCGCGGGCGATCCGGTGCCAGTTGGCGGAGGCCCGCAGCTGGGAGAGGACGGCGAGCGTGAGCATCTCCATGCGCCTGCCGAACAGGTGCTCGGGGCGCATCGCCTGATGGCGCATCTCGGGGAAGTAGCTGGAGCGGGGGTCGGAGCTCTCGATCATCACCTGGGTGGCGATGTCCGGGGTGAGCTGGACCGGTTCGTCGGCCGTCGTGTACCACCAGATGGCGTCGGTGATGAAGGCCAGCAGGTGCTCGGGGTCCACCCGCTCGGGTTCGGGCAGGAAGCCGGACTCCGCGAGCAGCCGGTGGAGGGTGACCCCATCGCCCTCGGCGACCGCCCGCTGGGCGGCGAGCTCGAGTTCCACCGGTGCCGGATCCATGCGCTTGAACAGGCCGAAGTCCAGGAACGCCACGCGGCCGTCGTCGAGCAGCAAGAAGTTGCCGGGGTGGGGGTCGCCGGAGAACTGGCGGTGGCGGTAGAGGCTGCCGAGGAAGAAACGGAACACGATCTCGCCGAGCCGGTCGCGTTCCTCCTGGTCGCGCTCCTTGAGCTGCTCGAAGCCGACCCCGTGGACGAAGTCGCTGACCAGCACCCGCTCGCGGGAGAGCGAGCTCACCACCCGCGGGACGAGGATGAACGGGTGGCCCGCGTAGATGCGGGCGAGGGAGCGCTGGTTCTGGGCCTCGAGCTCGTAGTCGAGCTCCTCGACGATCCGCTCCCGGATCTCCTCGGTGATCGCGTCCACGTCGAGCCCCGGGGTCATGCGCTTCAGCAGCCGCATGATCATGTCGAGGTTCTGCAGGTCCGCCCGCACCGCTGCGGCGACTCCCGGGTACTGCACCTTGACGGCCACCTCGCGCCCGTCGTCGGCGAGCCTGGCGCGGTAGACCTGCCCGATCGAGGCGGCCGCGATCGGCTCCTCCTCGAAGCTCTCGAACAGCTCGTCGATGGGGTCTTCGAGGTCCTCTTCGATCACCTTGCGCATCTGCTTGAAGGACACGGTGGGGGCCGCGTCGCGGAGCTTGGCGAGCTCGCGCTGGAACTCCTCGCGGTGCTCCTCGGGGACGAGCCCGACGTCCAGGAACGACATCACCTGGCCGAGCTTCATGGCGGCGCCCTTCATCGTGCCGAGCACGGCGACGATCTGCTTGGCCGTCTCCAGCTGACGGCGTGACATCGCCTCCTCGGCGGCCTGCTCGTCGCGCGCGAGGTTCGCCGCGCGGGTGCCGAACTGCTTCACGGCCTCACTCGCCGCCAGCGTGGCCACCGTCGCCGTGCGCCGCGCGCGCGAGCTCGGGATCTTCTCGTCCTCGCGCGCCATTCCCCCACTCATGCTACCCGGGCCGAGGACGCGAACCCGCTCTGGAAGCGGGGTTTCACGGGGACCGGAGGGCGCGCCGTGGGCTAGGCCGTGGTGACCTTCGAGCCCGGCACGATGTCGTCGCTGCCGTCCTCCCACCGGACCCAGGCCTTGGTTCCCCCGTCGTAGTCGGGGGCACGCAGCACGAGGGTCGCCGGGCGGTCCATGGCGGTGCACTGCTCGGTCCCCTCGGGGTCCAGGCCCCGCCACACGCGGACGAAGGGGTTCGAGTCCCACTCCCGGGAGACGGTGGTGGTGTCGGCGTGGCCGGGGTAGATCACGGTCCCCTGGGGCAGCTGCATGAGCGTCCCCATGATCGAGTCGCGGAGGTCCTCGTAGGTGCTGTGGCCGGGCGCCCTGACGCCGCCGACGGAGTCCTTGAAGAGGGTGTCGCCGGTGAAGACCGCGCCCGGGGAGGGGGAGCCGGAGCCGCCGTCGGGGGCACCCGCGTGCTCGCTGACCAGGAACGAGAGCATCCCCGAGGTGTGGCCGGGGGTGGAGAGGGCCAGCACCTCGAGCTTGCCGAACGGGAGCCGTTCGCCGGCTTCGATCTCGTGCAGCTCCCCGATGTCCACGCCGGTGGCCTGCAGCAGCTCGTCCTCGCTCGGGCTGATCAGCACGCGCAGCCCGGGCCAGCGTTCGCGGAGCTTGTTGGTCTCGCTGACGTGGTCGAAGTGGTGGTGGGTGAGGAGCAGATGGGAGGGCGAGACGTCGTGGCGCTCGGCGGCCTCGATCAGGGCCTCTACCGGGCCGCCCGCGTCGATAAAGAAGGCGGGCCCTCCGTCGCCGTCGGCCAGCAGGTAGGTGTTCGACACGAACTGCGGGTGGGTGGAGGTCTCGACGATCACTGGAGGGCCGAATGCTCGCAGGTCTCCACCAACCGGCGCAGGTCCCGCAGGTAGCGTTCGTCGCCGACCTCCCGGCGCCACTCGAGCACCGGCACGGTCTCGGCGCACCGGGCCACCCGCTCGCGGGCCTCCTCCAGGGTCGGGGCGGTGCTCGCCAGCGCGACCGCACGCGAGGTGCCGACAGTGCGGTAGCGGTGCTCCCCGCTGGACACGGCAGATGAGAAGAACACGTGGCATCCCTCGGCTTCCAGGCGGGCGGGGTCGAGCGTGAACTCGTACGGGGGGCCCTTGCGGAGCGCGTAGTCGGGCGACACCAGGTACAGCACCAGCGACGCCTCCCGCCGCAGCGGCACCGCCGAGGGTGTCAGGGTCCCCTCGCTCATGTCCCGCATCACATCGGTCCAGCTGCCCTCGAACAGGCTCATGATGTTCATGCACTCGGGGTCCCCGAAGCGGGCGTTGAACTCGATCACCTTGACCCCCTCGGCGGTGGCGAAGAAGCCGCTGTTCATCACCCCGCTGAAGTGGCGGCCTTCGGCCCGGAGGCGCTCGATCGCCAGCTCGACGATCTCGCACGCCCGCCGGTAGTGGGACCCGGTCATGAACGGGAGCGCCTCCCGGGCCATCGACAGGGACCCCATGCCGCCGGTGCCGGGACCCTCGTCGCCGTCGTAGCGGTAGGGGTAGTCGTAGGTCGAGGGGGGGAACACGACCGTGCGCCCGTCGCTGATCGCCTGGATCGTGAACTCGGCCCCGGTCACCTTCTCCTCCACCAGGACGGCTTCCCCGCGGGCGAGCAGCGAGCCGGCGTAATCGGCGGCGGCGGCGTGGTCGGCCAGGTGGGGTCCCATCACCTTCACTCCCTTGCCCCCGGTGAGGCCGGCCGGCTTGACCGCCACCGGGGTCTCGCCGAAGTGCTCGAAGGCTCTCCCCAGCTCCTCTGGAGCGTTGACGACCTGCAGCCGGGGGACCGCCTCCGGGGCCACCTCCGCGAGCAGGGAGCGGGCGAACACCTTGTTCCACTCGATCTCGGCGCCCGCCCGGGTGGGACCGACCGCCCTCGTGCCCTGGGTGAGGAGGGCGTCTACCACCCCGGCGGCCAGCGGTTCGTCGGCGCTCACCATCGCGATGTCGATCTCGCGGGCGCGGGCGAAGGCGGCCACCGCCGCGGGGTCGCACACGTCGCCGACCGCGTGACCGCCCCCGGAGCGGGCTGCCTGCTCGACGATGGTCGGGTTCTCGTGTCCGACGAAGGCGTGCAGCTCGCTGTGTTGGGCCATCCCCTTGGCGAGCGCGCTCTCGCGTCCGCCGTGGCCGACTATCAGGGTGCGCACGCGGCGCAGTCTACGTAGCCGCTTCGACTTCCCCGGTGGTCCGACGGGTGGGACGGTTGTTCTGGCGCCGTTTCTTTTCCCGTTCGCGCTTTTTCAGTTCGCGCTGCTTGCGGCTTTCGTTCTGTTTCTTGTTCTGTTCGTGTTCGCGTTCGCGCTGCGCGACGGTGCGGCCCCGTTCGGCTTCGCGCTTCTTCTTTTCCCGCAGCTTTTCGCGTTCTTCGACCTTGTGTTCGCGGGCGCCCTGACGGTGTTCCTTTTCGCGTTCCTTGCGTCCCTGTTCACGAGCCTTGCGCTGTTCTTCGTGGAGCTTTTCGCGTTCGGCCTGGCTGGCCTTGGGGGTGGTTTCGCCGAGCACTTCTCCGCCCTGACCGCCGGCGCCGCCGGCGCCTTTGCCGTGAGGGTGACCTTCGCCTCCGGCGCTGGATGCCCCTTCGCCGTGGCTGCGGCCGTGTCCGCCCGTGGACCCTCCTTCGTTCGACTGTCCCGATCCGCCTTCACCGGACCCGCCCGACCCTCCGGCTTCGCCGGACTGCCCGGACTGGTGCTGGCCCCGCTGGGAGCCTTCGTGGTGGGGGCGTCCGCCCGCGGCTTCGCCGGCCCCCGCACCGGCCGTGAGCGTGCCCACCGAGGTGGCCGCCACGTGATGGGCGGCCCCACCGGTGCTGTGCCCGCCCGAGCCGTCGCTGGACCCGGAGGCTCCGCCGCCGCCCGACGCGCCCGTGCCGCCGCCGGACCCGCCGGCGCCGCCTTCGATGCCGCCCAGCGACGAGCCGCTACCAGCGCTCGGGGGCTGGCCGCCGAAAGGTGTGCCGGAGCCGCCACCGCTGCCACCACCGCCGCCCGAGTTCCAACCTGCGCCGCCGCCTCCGGTGCCACCGCCATGGCCGGGGCCGCCGCCCCCTTCGCCTTCGCCGAGCAGCGGCAGCCACGCGGGCTTGGCTACCAGCGACACGCTCGAGCCGGCGTGGTGGACGGCGGGTGTGCTGAGGGCGGGGGCGCCGAGGCCGGTGGACAGCCCGAGCAGCGCGGCGCCGGCCGCCACCTTCACGGCGATCGTCTTGATCGGGCCGCCCGCCACGATCGCGGCGCCCGCGACGGTTCCCCCGAGGGTGGTCCCGCCGGCGTAGGTCAGCTGTTCGGTCCCGAGGCTCGAGACGGCTTCCGTGACCCCCCTGAACTTCAGGGAAAGCCAGGGCAGCAGCGGCAGGAAGGCGCCGACCCCGCGACGGCGGCGGACGCCGTCGGCGTAGGTGCGGCAGTCCGGGCACGAACGGACGTGACGGCGGAGCTTGCCTTTCAGCAGCGCGGCGCCGCGTGCGGACGCGAGCTCCTCGCGGATCTCGCTGCAGTCCGCATCGCGGGCGGTGCGTTCGGAGATGAGGCTCGAGCGGGCCTGGTAGACGAGCGCCTTGACCTGTTCGGGTCGCAGCCCGAGCACCTCGGCGACCTCCGCCTGGCTGAGGCCGTGGAGCTCGGCGAGCACCATCGCTGCCCGCTGGCGCTCCGGTAGCCCGCGAACGCCGGCGAGGGTGTGGCGGATCTCCTCACGCAGCTCGAGCTCGCGGAACG
>DATJOU010000252.1:0-3023 GCA_035506775.1 Solirubrobacteraceae bacterium
GTCGGCCGCTCGGGCCGGGGTCGCGCGAGAGCAAGGAGGAGATATGCACCACGCAACGAGATCGCACCTCGGAGCGGCGGGTTGGCGGACGCTCGCGCTCGTCGCCCTGACCGCCGCCGCGCTCGGGGTGGGCGCCGCGGGGGCGTCGTCGGCCTCGGCCGAAACGACCTGGCTGTGCAAGCCGGGGCTCGCCAGCAACCCGTGCCTGAACAACGAGGAAGCGACCGTCAGGCTCGACGGCGGCGGCAACTTCGTCGAACACGCCCAACCGGCCAAGAGCCCACCGATCGACTGCTTCTACGTGTACCCGACGGTCAGCAGCCAGATCGCGGTCAACGCGTCCGAAGCGATCGAACCGGAAGAGCTCGCGATCGCCGAAAGCCAGGCATCGCGCTTCTCACAGGTGTGCAAGGTGTACGCGCCGATCTATCCCCAGCTGACCATTCCCGCGATCAACGGCGCCTTCGGCCCGCTCCCGCCGGAAGCGTCGGTGAAGGCGTACACGGGCGTGGCTAAGGCGTTCCTCGAATACATCGCCCGCTACAACAACGGCCGTGGGTTCGAGCTGATCGGCCACTCGCAGGGGTCGGCGATGCTCGAGCAGCTGATCAGGGAAGTGATCGAACCGAGCCCGGCCCTGCGCAAGCAGCTCGTCGGGGCGATCGTCCTCGGAGGACAGGTGATCGTGCCGGAAGGCAAGAACGTGGGAGGCACCTTCAAGACGGTCCCCGGGTGCTCGGTGGCCGGTCAGACCGGGTGCGTGGTGGCGTACTCGAGCTTCCTCGAAGAACCGGAAGCAAAAGCGAAATTCGGACGGGCCTCCGCGATCCTCGGCCCCCTGCCCGAAGTCGAACACCCACAGGTGCTGTGCGTGAACCCGACGGTGCTGGTGCAGGGGCGTTTCGCCGGGCCGTCGCTGTCCTACTACCCGACGTTCAACGCCTTCGACGGGGTGTTCCCCGGTGACCTGGCCCCGTTCGTGCAGGCGCCCAAGGCGCCCACCCCGTGGGTCGCCACGCCGGCGCAGTACACCGCGAAGTGCGAAGCCCGCAACGGCGCCAGCTGGCTGCAGCTGACGCCCACCGACCCGAAGGACACGCGCACCGAAACGGTGCTCGAGAACACCCTCGGGCCGGAATGGGGCCAGCACCTCGTGGACGTCAACGCCCAGCTGGGCAACCTCGTCACCGCCGTCGGTCTCCAGGGAGCCGGCTACCTGCTCACACACCCTTAGTCGCTGTCGCGAGCGGCTGGGAGCGCCCCTACGGTGGGGTCCCTCGATCCGGTGAAAGACGCCGGATCGAGGGACCCGCCCGGGGGGCGGCCGACCGGCTGCGGCTGTGCGCTAGGGACCGACGAGGCCTGCGCGGATCCGGGGGGCGAGCTGTTCGGCGAGCTGCCCGCGGCGCCCGACGCTGACCCTCTCGTCCTCCGGGACCTGCAGGAAGCCGAACACCCCGACTCCCCTCTGCGTGTCGGTGAACGACGCCATGCGCGGGACCACGTGGATGTGCAGGTGCTGAAAACCCGGCTGCTCGCCGAACGAGACCACGTACGTCCGTTCGCAGCCGACGACCTCCCGCAGCGCGGCACCGGTGGCGGCCAGCAGGGGCGACAGCGACGTGAGCGCCGCCGGATCGAGTCGGTCGATCGACTCGACGTGTGGCAGCGCACACACCACCAGCCAGCCCTCCAGGCTCCCCCAGCCGTGCCCCACCCGCCAGTGCTCGTCGAGGTGGATCCGCTCCCACGGAGGCAGCGAGTCCAGTTCCGCGTGCATCGCGCAGATGCGGCAGTCGCTCACGGCTGGGGCCCTACCGGACAGAGAGGTGGAAGGTGGCGCTGTAGGTGCCCGCCTGGAGCACTTCGAGCTCGTACCGCCCGGCCTTCGGTGCTTTCCCTCTGACACGCACGACGAAGCGGCGCCATGTGTGGGTGATCGTCCCGACATCGTCCGTGACCAGGAGCTTCTTCGAGGCTTCCGAGCGCAGCTCGACGCTCGTTTCGGGGGCCGCGGCCGCCGCGGTCTTCAGCTCGATCAGCAACCCGTGCTGCTTGGGGCTGACCCCGAGGTAGCGGAAGTCGACGAATTCGAGGCTGGGGGCGTGCTCGATGTGGGTATCGGGACGACTGCCGGCGAGCGCCCCCGCGGGGAGGGCGAGCGCGGGCGTCGTCGCGGCCGCCGCGAGCAGGGCCGCCGACGCGGCGAGCCGGCGGAGTCGGCCCCCCGCATTCGAATGACCGGCCGGTGGTGTGCAGGTCCGCTTGATCGACCGACCATATGCAGACCCCACGAGCCCGTCAAGGCGAGCCCGCGGGCCTGACGCGGTCACAGCGCCGGCGCACGTGGCGGCAGCAGCCGCAGCGCCCGCAGCCTGCCGCGTAGGCCCTTTCTGCGTGCAAGCGCCTTGCGCAGCGCGAGCCGCTCCGCACGGGCGTCCGCGAGCTCGTGCGCGGTGAGCGCGCGGGAACGGCCGAAGCGGCGGTCACGCAGCCGCCTCACGTAGGCAGCCGCCTGCGGCTGGGAGGCACGCTCGAAGCCGTGCGCGATGTCCGTCAGGGTCATACCGGGCGCAAGCGGCCACGCGGATCCGTGCAGTGCCCGTTCGAGCTCGCGGACCGCCGGGTCCATGCCGTCCGGGTCTGCGGTGCGGGTCCGGGCACGCGCGTCACGCACCCGTACCGTCGCCACCACCCCCGCAAGGAGAACCAACGCCAGCAGCACCCACTCCCACACCCCGGGGCCGCTCGACCCCGCGCGGCGAGTGTGGTGGTGAGGGTGCGCGACCGTCAGCGTTTCGGCGAGGTAGGACGGGAGCTGCTGGGGCCCGCCGGCGCTCGCGCCGTGCGGGTCGGCGGAACTCGGCCCCCCGGCCGGGAGCAGCAGGCCTTCGAGCCCGTTCCCGCCCACGACGGTGCCGGAACCGCCGGACCCGGGCGTCGGGTCGAACGCGACCCAGCCGATGCCGCTGAAGAAGACTTCGACCCAGGCGTGGGCCTGCAGCGCGTTGGCCGTCCACATG
>DATJOU010000253.1:0-15065 GCA_035506775.1 Solirubrobacteraceae bacterium
GTCCAAGCGGCCACCGACGAGCTCCCCACGCGGCGCGCCGTCACCCTCCTGGACTCCCGCGGGGAGCGGACGATCATCACCCTCGGCCGGCGCCTGGAGCCGCCCGCGGAGCTGCTCGGGGGGGCCTCCGTCCCGGGTCCCCGATTCGACGGGATCTACTTCACCGCCGGGGGGCCCGAGGCCCTGCGGCTGGCGCGGGAGGCCACCAGGGTCCTGACCGCCAGCCCCCGGGCGGTGCACGCGCTCGGCCACGGCGTGGAGATCGACGCCCTCATCCTCTCCGACAACGACGAGTACGAGGTGAAGCTCGCCGCCGACCACGAACGCGAGGCGGACATCGTGGTGAGGACCGACGGCTCCCACGGAGGCACCTACACGCGCAGGGACGGCGAGCCCGGGGACTGGCCGTCGTGCCCGCTCCCCGGGCCGCTCGTGGACGGCTACGGGTGCGGGGACTCGTTCGCCGCCGGGCTCACGTTCGGGCTCGCGGCGGGGATGGAGCTGGACCGGGCGTTGACGATCGCCGCCCGTTGCGGGGCCACCTGTGCGACCGGCCACGGGCCCTACGAGCGGCAGCTGCGCGCCCGAGATCTCTAGGCTTCCCCCCTACATGAGCTTCGAGCAGATCATCTACGAGCTGGACGGGGGCATCCTCACGCTGACCCTCAACCGCCCCGACCGCCTCAACGCCTGGACCGCACAGATGGGCCTGGAGCTGAGGGAGGCCTTCGACCGTGCCGACGCCGACGACGACGTCCACGCCGTGATCGTCACGGGTGCCGGCCGCGGCTTCTGCGCGGGCGCGGACCTCGGCGGCGGGGGGGAGACCTTCGACTACCGCAAGCGGGGCGCCTCGGACCCGGTCCCGCGGGACAACGGGGGCGAACTGACGTTGCGGATCTTCAACTGCACCAAGCCCGTGATCGCCGCCATCAACGGCCCCGCGGTGGGGGTGGGGGCCACGATGACCCTGCCGATGGACGTCCGGCTGGCATCCGAGGAGGCCCGCATGGGCTTCGTGTTCGCCCGCCGGGGGATCATCCCCGAGGCCTGCTCGAGCTGGTTCCTGCCGCGGGTGGTGGGCATCAGCCAGGCGATGGAATGGGTGGCCACCGGCCGCGTCTTCCCGGCCCAGGAGGCGCTCGAGCGAGGGCTGGTCCGCAGCGTGCATCCTGCGGGGGAGCTGCTCGGGGCGGCGCGTGAGCTCGCACAGGAGATCGCCGACAACGCCGCTCCCGTCTCGGTTGCCCTGGCCCGCCGGCTGATGTGGAGGATGCTCGGGGCCGAGCACCCGATGGTGGCCCACCGGGCCGACTCGCGCGGCATGCTCGCCCGGGGCCAGTCCGCGGATGCGGTCGAGGGCATCACGGCGTTCCTGGAGAAGCGCCCGGCGAGCTTCCCCGACAGCGTCAGCGCCGGGCTCCCCGATGTGATGCCCTGGTGGCAGGAGCCGGAGTTCTCCTGAGGCCCCTCAGGGGTCCGGGAGCGACTGCACGAGCGACAGCACGCCGGCGAACAGGTCGCCCGTGGCGGCGATCCGCTCCAGCACCTGGGCCGGCGTGAACGCGAGCCGCGCCGGGTCGCCCCCGTCGAGCGCCGCCGACACCTCCTCCCAGCTCACCGGGGTCGAGATCCCGGGGCCCTCGACGGCGCGCAGCGAGTAGGCGCACACGGTCGTCTTGCGGGCGTCGTTCTGGCTCCAGTCGATCAGCACCTTCCCGGCCCGCCGGGACTTGGTCATGCGCGAGACCACCAGCTCGGGGTCGCTCTGCTCGAGCAGCTCGGCGACGGTGCGGGCGAAGGTCTTCGTCTGGCGGTAGCCGGCGTCGGGCCGGTTCAGCGGCACGTACACCTGCAGGCCCTTGGACCCCGAGGTCTTGGCGAAGCTCTGCAGCCCCAGGCGCTCGAAGGTCCCGTGCAGGGTCAGGGCCACCCGGCAGCACTCGATGGCGGTGGCCGGGGCGCCGGGGTCGAGGTCGAACACCATGCTCGTGGGACGCTCCATGTCCTCGGAGCGGGCCAGCGGCGTGTGCAGCTCGACGGCGGCCAGGTTGGCCAGCCACACGAGCGTGGCGAGGTCGTCGGCCAGCACGTAGTCGATCCGCTTGCGCTCGGCGGGGACGGTGGCCGTGGAAACCCAATCGGGGCGGTGGGCGGGTGCCTGCTTCTGGAAGAACGACTTGCCCTGGACCCCGTCCGGCCAGCGGGTGACGGTGAGCGGACGCCCGCTGAGATGGGGCAGCAGCACGGAGGCCGCCTCGACGTAGTAGTCGATCAGCTGTCCCTTCGTGAAGCCGCTGTCCGGGTACAGCACCTTGTCGAGGTTGGAGAGCTTCAGCTCGCGGCCTTCGACCTGCACGAACGGGGCCCCCGAGCGCGTGTGCTCGATCCTCAGCCCCCCGGGACCGTCGCCGACGACGCCACGGTCATCGCTCTGGTGAGGGGCCGCCGCGGTCGCCGTGGCGGGATCCTCGCGCACCACCTCCACGGCCGGCTTGTCCTCGCGCAGCCCGAGATAAACCGGGTGGCGCAGGCGCCCGTCGGGGGTCCACTCGCTGAAGGACACCTCGGCCACGAGCCTGGGCTCGCAGAAGCGGGCGCCCCGGGGAGGGCCGCCGCCGGAGAAGGGCGAGCTGTCACTGGCCAGCGGCCCGAGCAGCGCGGCCAGGCGATCGAGCTCGCGCTCGCTGAAGCCGCTGCCGACGCGCCCGGCGTAGCGCAGCGATCCGTGCTCGTCGTGGACGCCGAGCAGCAGCGCCCCCACGCGGCGGCTGCGGGACCCCTTCCCGGGCAGCCAGCCTCCGACCACGAACTCCTGGCTGCCAGGTCGCTTGATCTTGACCCAGTCCGCCGTGCGCCTGCCGGGCTGGTAGACGGAGGCGAGCCGCTTGGCGACCACCCCCTCCAGCCCCTGCCCGGTGGCGGCCCGGAGCAGCTCGCGGCCGTGACCCACGACGTAGTCGGGCACCTGCAGGCTCGTCCCCTGGAGCCCCAGCTCCGCCAGGCGCTCGCGGCGGGTGCTGTAGGGGTCGCCCGTCAGGGAGCGCCCTTCCAGCCACAGCAGGTCGAAGATCACGTAGGTGACCGGCGTGGCCTTCATCCGCCGCCGGGCCTGGGCGGAGCCCGAGACTTGCATCCGCCGCTGAAGGGCGGAGAAGCTCGGACGCCCGTCGGCGCCGAACGCCACGATCTCCCCGTCGAGGATCGCGCTGCGAGACCCCAGGGTGCGCGTGAGCTCGGCCAGCTCGGGGTACTTGTCGGTGATCTCGAGCAGGTTGCGACTCTCCAGACGCAGCTCCCCCGGGCGGCAGTACGCGAGCGCCCTGACCCCGTCCCACTTGATCTCATAGGCCCATCCCTGCTCCGGGCTCGGGAGCTCGCCGGCGCGGGCCAGCATCGGCAGGATCCCCTCCGGCATCGGCTCCCGGGCGGGGTCCGCGGGCGGGTCCATGCGGTGGATCATCCAGTCCTTGGGCGAGTCGCCCTGCTCGATCGGGAACAGCGCGTAGCGACCCTCCACGCGGCTGCCGTGGAGCGCCACCTCGACCTTGCGGGGCTCCCACTTCAGGCACTCGTAGGTGCCCGAGTCCCAGACCGTCATGCGGCCGGCCCCGTACTGGCCGCGGGGGATCTCGCCCTCGAAGTCGAGGTACTCGATCGGGTGGTCCTCGGTGGAGGCCGCGAAGCGGTTGTCCCCCGGCGCCTCGGGGAGGCCCTTCGGGAGCGCCCACGAGGCGAGCACGCCGTCGTGCTCCAGGCGGAGATCCCAGTGCAGGCGCCTGGCGTGGTGCTCCTGGATCACGAAGCGGTCGCCGCCGGCCGCCGCCCCGGCCCGTCCCGGGGTCGGCTCGGGCGTGGCGGCGAAGTCACGCTTTTCGCTGTAGGAGCCCAGGCGGCCGCCACCGTCCGCGGACGGCTTGCCCCGCGCGTGCCCGGCCGGCACGCCTGACCCCGCCGGCTAGCGCCTCGACGGCGCTGCTTTTTTGGCGCGGGGTTTCGCGGCGGCCTTCTTCGGGGCCGCTCTGCGCGCCGGTTTGCGAGGGGCTGGGGCGCCGTCGGCGTCGGCGTCGCCCTCGCGGGAGCGGACGGCGTCGAGGCTCGCCTTCAGGGCGCTCATCAGGTCTGGTGCCGGGGCGGCCACCTCTTCGGGGGCCGGCTGGACAGCGATCTCCTTGCCCTCGGCCTTGCGCTCGATCAGATCCAGGACTTCCTTGCGGTAGGTGTCGTGGTACTTCTCGGGTTCGAAGCTCGCCGCCAGCGAGTCAACCAGCTGCATCGCGATCTCGAGCTCGCGCTTGGTGGTCTTGACCTGGGTGGTCTCCGCGACCTCCTCGAGGCTGTCGGGCGACACCACTTCGTCGGCGAAGATCATCGTGGCCATCCCGAGCGCGTCGCCCATCGGCCGGATCGCCACGAGCGACTCACGCGAGCGGATCACCACGCGGGCGATTGCGACTTTCCCGGCCTCGCGCATCGCCTCGTGCAGGAGCCGGTAGGGCTTGGACCCTCCGGGGCCGGGGGCGAGGTAGTAGGGATGGTCGTAGTAGACGGGGTCGATCTGAGCCAGCTCGACGAACTCCTCGATCTCGATCGTGCGGGACTTCTGGGGCGCCAGCGCGTCCAGCTCGGAGGGCTCGATCACGACGTATCGCTCGGGGGTGATCTCGAACCCCTTGACGATGTCCTCGTAGGGCACCTCCTCCCCCGACTGGGGATCGACCCGCTTCTGGGAGATGCGCACACCGGTCTTCCCGGACAGCTGGTGGAAGCGGACGGTCTTGCGGTCCAGGGCGCTGTAGAGCTTGACGGGGACGCTCACCAGCCCGAAGCTGATCGCGCCGGTCCACATCGCGCGGGGCATAGACGCAAGTAGTACCACGGTAGGGCGAACAGCCCTGCAAGGGCGGCTCCGCTGCAACCGTCGTGGCGGGGCCGTGGGGGCCGGTCAGGCGATCGCGGGCGTCTCCGGCAGCCCGGCCAGCGCGTCGGCCATTTCCTGCTCGGAGAACTCCGGGTCCTCGAGCTCGCCTGCGAGGAACGCGTCGTAGGCGGAGAGGTCGAAGTGGCCGTGGCCGCAGAGCCCGAACAGGATCACCCTCGCCTCTCCCGCCTCGCGGGCCGCGTCGGCCTCCTCGAACACGGCCCGGATCGCGTGGGCGGGCTCCGGTGCGGGGATGATCCCCTCGCAGCGGGCGAAGCGGACCGCGGCGGCGAAGGTGTCGT
Organism: Solirubrobacteraceae bacterium; assembly: GCA_035506775.1. Lineage (GTDB taxonomy): Bacteria > Actinomycetota > Thermoleophilia > Solirubrobacterales > Solirubrobacteraceae > Palsa-744. The sequence goes on from DATJOU010000253.1 coordinate 5,224, forward strand.
TCTGGCGGTAGGCCCGCGGCTCGACCACCCCGGCCTTCACCAGCGCCGAGACGACCGGAGAGTCGCCGTGGTAGCGCAGGCCCCCGGCGTGGACCGGGGGCGGCACGAAGTCGTGACCCAGCGTGAACATCGGCATCAGCGGGGTGAGCCCGGCGGTGTCCCCGAAGTCGTACCGGTAGGCCCCGCGGGTGAGCGTCGGGCAGGCGCTCGGCTCGGCGGCCACGAAGCGGGTCCGAGCTCCTCCCCGCAGCACCTCGCGGATGAACGGGAACGCGAGCCCTCCGAAGTTGGAGCCGCCGCCCACGCAGGCGATCACCACGTCCGGCTGCTCTCCGGCGAGTTCCATCTGTGCCCGCGCCTCCTGCCCGATCACTGTCTGGTGCAGGAGCACGTGGTTCAGCACCGACCCCAGTGCGTAGTTGGTGTCCTCCCGGGAGGCGGCCACCTCGACGGCCTCCGAGATCGCGATCCCGAGCGATCCGGTCGGGTGCTGCTGCTGGGCCGTCCCCGACTGGGTGAGGGTGCTCGGCGAGCGGTGGACCGTGGCTCCCCAGGTCTGCATCATCGAGCGGCGGTAGGGCTTCTGGTCGTAGGAGGACCCGACCATGAACACCTCGCACTCGAGCCCGAACAGCGAGCAGGCGAAGGCCAGCGAGGAGCCCCACTGGCCGGCGCCCGTCTCGGTGGACAGGCGCTTGATCCCCGCCCGGGCGTTCTCGTAGGCCTGGGCCACCGCGGTGTTCGGCTTGTGCGAGCCGGAGGGGGAGACGCCCTCGTACTTGTAATAGATGTGGGCGGGGGTATCGAGCTCCCGCTCCAGGCGCCGTGCGCGGTACAGCGGGGTGGGTCGCCACAGCCTGTAGGCGTCGAGCACCTCCTCGGGGATCGCCACCTCGGGTTCGGGGGAGACCTCCTGTTCGATCAGTCCCATCGGGAAGATCGGGGTCAGGTCCGGTGGGCCCGCCGGTTCCATCGTCTGCGGGTTCAGCGGCGGGAGCGGGTCTCCCGGAAGGTCGACGAGCAGGTTGATCCACTGCCTCGGCAGCTCACGCTCGCTCAGCAGGAACTTGACCGGCGCCTCGCTCATCGGCTGGCTCCTTTCGGGATCTCGGGCGGAGGCCCACCCTAGCGCCGGCGTCCCCCCGCCGCACCTTCCGCGGACACCTCGGGGAAAACTGGCCAGCCGGCCAGTACCCTGTCGGGTGGCAGGCCATGTGGCGACGAACTACGGAGGTGCCGGGCTGATGGCAACCGTTGGGCGGGACATCAAGGACGTCGAACTGACCGAGAAGGAGCTGTGGGAGGACGGTCCGCCCCACGAGGCGTTCGCGCAGATGCGCGAGAAATGTCCCATCCACTGGACGGAGAGCTTCGAAATGTTCCCCGAGGAGGCCGGGTTCTGGTCGGTGACCACGTGGGACGACATCCACACGGTGAGCCGTGACTGGCAGACCTACTCCTCCGAGGAGGGCGGCGTGATCCTGGCCGCGGGGGGCTTCCCGATCGAGCTCGCACGGGCGATGTTCATCGGCATGGACCCGCCCAAGCACGACCGCCTGAAGGCCCTCTTCCAGGCCGGGTTCACCCCGCGGCGGATCGCCGACCACGAGGAGCGCATCCGTCAGATCACGTGTAACGTGCTCGACCGCCTGGAGGGCCGCGAGCAGGCCGATCTGGTCATCGACGTGGCCCAGCCGGTGGTGGCGCGCGTGATCGGGAGCTTCATGGGGATCTCCGAGGAGGAAGACGAGCCGTGGGCGAAACTCATGAACTCGGTGTTGGGGGCGATGGATCCCGACCTCAACCCCGGGGGGGTCGATGCCGCGGTCGAGAAGGACGTGCCGGAAATCTTCGCCCGCTGCCAGAGCCTGATCGCCGAGCGCCGTGAGCACCCGACCGACGACCTCACGAGCGTGCTCGTGCACGCCGAGGTGGAGGGCTCCAAACTGGAGGAGCACGAGATCGTGATGGGCTTCTTCCTGCTGATGGCGGCCGGGAACGACTCCACCAAGGCGACCTACTGCAGCGGCATGAGGGCCCTGATGGAGAACCCCGACCAGATGCAGCTGCTGCTGGACGACCCGGAGCTGATCCCGGGGGCGGTGGAGGAGTCGTTGCGGATGTTCCCGGCCTTCGCCCACTTCCGCCGTACGGCCATGACCGACACCGAGCTCCACGGCCAGGAGATCAAGGCCGGGGACAAGGTGGTCATGTGGTACGTGTCCTCCAACCGGGACGGGACCCGGTATGAGGATCCCGACCGCTTCGACGTGCGCCGCAACGCCGAGCACCAGGCGTTCGGGGCCGGAGGGCGGCATTTCTGCCTGGGGACCGCGCTGGCGCGGCTGGAGCTGAGGATCCTGATGGAGGAGACCCTCCGGCGCTACCCCCGCATCGCCCTCGCCGGCGACCCCGTGTACGTCGAAAGCCTGTTCATCAACCAGCTCAAGACGCTCCCGGTCGCCCTCAACGGCTGAGGCTCCCGGGACGGGACACGAGCCGGGTCAGAGCACCCGTCTGGCCCAGACGAAGCTCCGGGCCAGCCAGCCGGAGGTGAGCGGGAGCACGTATACGCCCTGGCCGGAGGAGTGGATCGCCCATTCGTCGCTGAGGGCGATCCCCTCGTGGATCACGTTGGACTCGGTGGCCGTCGAGTTGAAGTGGGCGGATCCGAAGAACAGCAGGTCGCCCCCCTGCACGCCGGTGAGCGGGATGCGCTGCCTCTTGGGGATTTCCCCGGCCTGTTCGGCGGCGGTGCGGCCGACGATCTTCGTGCCCCAGCCGAGGCCGCTGCCCTTGTAGACCCTCCAGGCGAACCCGGAGCAGTCATAGCCGCCGTGTTCGAGGCCGTCTTCGCGCCCGTCCGTGGTGCCTCCCCAGACGTACGGCATCCCGATCTTCGACACCGCGATCCGCAGCACGGTCAGCTGTGCTTCGTCGTAGCGGGGGAGCGTGAAGCGCATCAGCTGTTCGCGGGCGACGGCCAGCTCCCCTTCGTCGAGTCCGAGGACCGCCGCGAGCGAGTAGGCGGCTTCGGCCCGCGTGATCGGATCGGTGGGATAGAGGTCGAGCGACTGTTCGCCGACGGGGTGCTCGTAGCGGAGTTCCAGGAAACGGGTCACCACCTCGGTGCCGAAGTACGAGGGAGGCTCCAGGCCCGCGGACCGGGCGGAGCGCTCCACCTGGGCGGCCACTTCGCCGAGACCGAGCTGGGCCACCACGGCGGCGTCGAAGCGGACCACCGACACGGTCGCCCCCGCAGCGCTCGCCTGCGGCGCGACCCCCTCGCTGGTCGCGAGTGCCTGCAGCGACTGGGACAGTTCCGCTCCCGACAGCCGCTGGGCCCCGGAGAACCCTGCACCGGGTTCGCTCATCAAGCCTTCCCGCACGACCAGCCGCTGGGCGGCCTGGTCCCAGTTGGCGGCATTCAGTCGCCGGGGCGCGGCCGCCCGGGCCGGAACCGCGGGGGCCATCGAGGCGGCCGTCGCGAGGCCGGCGAGCAGGACGCGGAGCGCCGCCCGGCGAGGTCCCGCCGGGGCGCCCTTTCCTGCCTGGCGTGCGACCACGCGCTTTGATCGGCCGTGGGCGTGTGGCCATTACCGCGGGGTTCGGTCGCTGGACACCGTGTCGAGCGTGGTCCCGCCTGTGTCCAGAACCGTACGGCCGGTATGTCCGAGAGTGGATGGAAGCCGGTGCCCGCCCGGATGTAGAACACAGCCATCGTGATCCACCCAGCCACTTGGTCCGATCTCTCTCCCTCGCCCGGTCGGGCGGCAGGGGAGGTCACGTAGCCGCAAGGGGGTTTGCAGGGCGCGTGGGAGCAGGGAGCTCCCACGCACCTGCTTCTCGCTCGGGGGCCTGGGGTCCCGGAACCCACGCCGGGACCCCAACCCGACCTGACTACCTCAGGATCGCGGTGAGGCTCCGCTCCGGCTGGACGACCTCGGCGGCCGTGAACTCCTCTATCTCCGGCAGGTCGGGGATCGACCCGGGGGGGAGCGCCCGCGAGGCGGCGAACCGCTCGAAGGCGTCGTGGGACTCCCAGACGTCGAACATCGCCCACCCGCCCTCGACGGGGCCAGAGGCGTGGAGGATCAGACCCTCGGGTGGATCGGTGCGGACCTTCAGGTGGGTGTCGATGGACTCGTGCTGGCGGGTGGTCCCGCCTTCGAACCTGAGCCTCGTGCAGACTGCCATGGGCAACCTCCCCTTGGAGTGATCGCGCAGCGTATGGGGTGTCCCCCCAGTGTGCCACTTCTGGGGCCCGCGCAAACCAGCACATCCGCCGAGCGGCGGAGTTTGCGGGGGGGCAGCCGGGGCCGGCGCCTCCGGGCGTCGCGGCCTCGGCTGCGCTGCGCCCCCGGTCCGAGTGGCGGACGAAGTCGACCACGGGGCCCCGGGCCGTGGACCCGACCCGTGACGCCATTTGACGGGACTTGACGAGACATAGCGGCACGGCTACCACCAGCGCTCGCCCTCTTGTGGATCCGTATTAGGCACCGACGGCCGTTCAGGCTTCGTCACCGATGAAGGCGGGACGGGGTCACGCGAGGATACGGCTGAGACGACATGCACGACGCCGAGGAGAGCATTCGCAGGTTGAGGGGTGGTGCCGGTAGGTGGTGCTCGGGTGTCGCACTCGTCGCCATCTCCGGGCTCATGCTCTGTTGCTCTACCGCGGCGCGCGCGGACTCGCGGGCGCGGGTCTTCTCGGTGGCGGGGTCAGGCTCGTTGACCCTCAGCGGAGACGGATCGGCCGCGACTGACGCGGGCGGCGAATTCCGCGACGTCGCGACGCTGCCACACGGCGGCTTCCTCGTCGGCGGTGGAGTCGTGCGGCGGGTCGGACCCGACGGCGCGATCACGACCGTGGCCGGCGATGGGTTGTTCAGCTTCCAGCAGCCGTTGGGCGATGGCGGCCCGGCCACTAGCGCCAACCTGAATGCGGAAGGTGTTGCTGTGCTCCCCGGAGGCGGATTTCTCGTCGCGGACACGGCTGATCACCGGGTACGGCTTGTGAACTCGCACGGCATCATCAGCACCGTCGCGGGCTCCGGTTCGCCGATGTTCCCGCGCCTGTCCGGGCCCCGGGAACCGATCGGCGACGGCGGGCCCGCGACGGATGCCAGCCTCGGCTATCCGACGGGCGTGGCCGTGCTCCCGGGTGGCGGCTACCTGATCGCGGACGTGGGCGACAACCGGGTGCGGATGGTGAACGCGCAGGGGATGATCAGCACCGTCGCGGGCACTGGGGCGGTCGGCTCCGGTGGCGACGGCGGCCCGGCTACGAAGGCTGCGCTCGACGGCCCCGAGGCTGTGGCGGTGCTCCCGCACGGCGGATTCCTGATCGCCGAACTGCACGGCAACCGGATCCGCCGGGTGGACGCGCAGGGCACCATCACGACGGTTGCCGGGACGGGCCGGTGGGGGATAGGCGGGGACGGCGGACCGGCAACGGACGCCGGGCTCACCGAACCGAAGGGTGTGGCCCTGCTGCCGGGGGGCGGCTTCCTGATCGCCGAAGCCGACGGCGTTCGACGCGTCGACTCGCATGGGATCATCGCCACCGCCGCAGGGTCGAAGCCGTTCGTGCGCTCCGGGAACGTGGAGTTCCCGGTTGAACCTGCCAGGGCGGAGTGGTCGGGCCTCAGTGACGGACTCGGCGGACCGGCCATCGACGCACGGATCGCGCCGCTGTCGGTTGCGGTCGAGCCCGACGGCAGCATCCTCGTCGGCGCGTTTACGCACGTGTTGGTCCTCGCGAGCGGCACGCACCCGCCACCGGCCGTGGCGATCCGGCCGCCGGCGATCGTCAACGGCTTCATCCACCTCAACGTGATCTCGAGCGAGCCCGGCCGAGAGCGAGTCGTCGTCCGGCGTGCGAATAACGGCCGACGCGTGGCGGCGTTCACCGAGTCGGTAGGGAGCGGCGTCTCCGGGTTCTCGCTGCCTCGCACCCCGAGCGGAACCCTGACCGTGCGTGTGACCCTCCACAGCCAGGGTCACCTGGCGACCGACGAGACGGCGATCGTCTCGGGCCACGTACTGCCGCTGAGCCTTGCCCGCTCGGCGATCGCCTTCCGCTGCTGCAGCGGCACGACCCCCGTCGTCACGGCCACACGAGCCAGGCTGGCTCAAGAAGCCGAAGACGCCACTCCGTCCATCGTCTCCTGCCGGCGGTTCAGCGCCACCCGTGTCGACTGCCAGTGGGGGTGGCAGCACCGGTGCACCGAAGCGGCCTCAGCCATTCTCCGGAACGCGCTCGTCTATCTCACCGTCTACACCCCGTGCACCTTCGCCAGGCACCCCCGCCACCGCGCTGCTCCGTGGATCGCGCCACTGCTGTGAAGGTCCCGGCAGGGGGTTCCGGCAATGGGCGCGGCGGGTTTCGAACCTGCGACCTCTCGCGTGTGAAGCGAGCGCTCTCCCACTGAGCTACGCGCCCTGGACGGGTGATTCTAGGGCTCATCGCGGCCCGCGCGCGATACTGCCGCGAGATGCCCGATGAGTCCACGGCACTCGACCCAGCGGGGATCGTCGGCGGGCGATCGCACCGATCCCGGCACCATGGAGCGGGTCGACCCGCTCATCGAGGTCCACCCCGACCCGCGATCGTGATGGCCCGGCATGGAGCCGGTGTACCGCGGACACGATGGGGTCAACGATGCGGGCGACCAGGCCGCGCCGAAGCCCTCGCAGCCGTCGGGCTCGAGGGCTAGCGCCGCCGGCGTATGTCGTACGTCCCGCCCTCCCGTTCGCCGTGGCCGGACGAGCTGCGCGAGGAGCCGGCCCCGCGGCGGTGGTGGTTCGGCGCGGAGGCGCTGTTGGCGGCCTTCTCGATCGCCGCCCTCGCGGGGGCCGCCACGGCGGTGCTCGCGGTCGGAGAGGTGAACCAGGTGGTCGAGGCCCTGAGACAGACCAAGGCGGTGAAGCTCAAGCCCGACACGCTCGCACCGACGAGCAAAGGGGGGCCTGAGACACTGCTGCTGGTCGGCAACGACGAACGGCCTCCACCGAAGGGGAACCCCTCGCATGCCGTCGAGCCTCACTCCAACGAGATGCTGCTGGTGAGGATCGACCCGACCCAGCCGACGATCGCCATGCTCTCCATCCCCAGGGAGCTCCAGGTCACGTTCACCACACCCGACGGCCAGGTGATCACCAACCGGATCAACTCCGCCTACACCTACGGGTACGAGGAGGGACACGGAACGGCCGGGGGCGTACAGCTGATGCTCGAAACGATCAAGCACGTGCTCGATGTGACCGTCAACCACGTGTTCGTCACCAACTTCCCCAAGTTCAGGCGCGCCGTCAACGAACTGGGGTGCGTCTACATGACCGTCGACCGGCGCTATTACCACGTCAACGAACCGGGCGGCGAACAGTACTTCGAAATCAACCTCCAGCCCGGCTATCAGCGGATGTGTGGAAGGGAAGCGCTGGAATTCGTCGCCAACCGCCACGAAGACACCTCGCTCACACGCGACGCCCGCGACCAGCATTTCCTGCTCGCCTTCAAGAGCCAGTACGGGGCGGGAGCACTCGAAAACCGTGAAAAGTTCGAGCGCATATTCGGCAGGACGGTGGAAACGGACTCCTCCCTGCACGGCACCGACGCCGTCGTGCAGCTGCTCGAGCTGCTCGCTGAATCGGCCGGGAAGCCGGTCAGGCAGGTGCACTTCCCGGTGAACCTGCTGCCCACCTACGACACGGCCTCCGAAGAGCAGATACACGAAGCGGTGAGCTCGCTGATGGCCGGAACCGGCCCGATCGTCCACCACGCGGTCACGTCCGCGCCCACCCACTCGCGATCCCAATCCCGTCACCGTTCGCGAGCCGGGCAGTCGGGTGCGTCGCTCGCCGGGCTGTCGCCGACCCCGTCCAGCACCGTCGAGGAAGCCCGCACGGTCGCGCCCGACCTTCCCTTCCCCGTGCTCGCTCCCAGGTACGAGGACACCACCGCCACCGCCGCCCCCGACGTGGTTCGCCGGTACTACATCCGCGGCCCCGCGGGCCGGCTGCACCCGTCCTACGTGATCGTCACCAGCCGGGGCGGGCTGGGCGAATTCTACGACGTGGAGGGAACCACCTGGACGAACCCGCCGCTGCTCAGCGACCCCACCTCGGAACTCTCGCTCGGCTCGCGCACCTACAGCCTCTTCTACGACGGCGAACACCTCCACACCGTGTCCTGGCGCGAACACGGGGCCGTCTACTGGGTCGAAAACACGCTCACCGACTCCATCTCCCCGCGGGTGATGGTCGCGATCGCCCGCGAGGCCGCCCCCGTGGCGGCGCCCCGTACGGCAGCGGTCCCTCCGAACGTGCGGGCGGCCGTGAGGGGCTTCACCCTTCCCCTCCACAAGGCTGCCGCGAGCAGCACGGTCGAAGTCGCGGGCGACGCCCTCGCGGCCGTCACATTGCTGCTGCTCGCCGGCCTCTCGGTGCTCGTCGTCCGTCGTCAGCGGGAGCTCAAACGGCTGCGCGGCGAGATCGCCCTCGCATTGAGGCTCGAAGCGTACGACAGGGCTCGTGCCGCCGGTCAGGTCGCACCCGCCGGCGGGACCCGGGCGGGGCCGCCGGGGCGTTAACGGGTGGCCCCCGGCCTCAGGCGGCCGGCGCCACCACGTACACCCGCACCCCTCTGGCCGCGAGCCAGGAGAACACCCACCGGGTCTGTCCGTCGATCCGCACGCTGCCTTCGGATGGGAGGTGGCGTGGTGGCGCGCCACCGGCGAGCTCGTGTCCGCCGGAGCGCACGAACACGGCGGCCCCGCTGGTGGCCCGCACCACCCGGACCAGTTCGCCCCAGCTGCCGGCGTGCAACGCCAACCGTGCCTGGATGTGCATCGCAACCGAGCCCCAGCTGTCGGCTCGCAGCTGCCCGCACCCGACCGAGGACAGCGACGGGGGCGGCAACGGCACGAGCAGGGCGACCGTCAGAGTCCCGTCCGGGAAGCTGTTGGTCGTGAACACCCGCGCGCGGTAGGCGGTTCCGTGAACCTCGAGGTGTGCTTCCGCCCGCGGCACCTGCGGGACGGGCGTCACGGTGCCCATCAGCGGCGAGCGCCCACGGTAGAGCTCCACCGGGATGCCGATCAGCCTGGTGACGAGCTTCACGTAGCCGCTGTCGTCCTGCACCGACATCACGAAGCTCCCCAGCGTGCGGCCGTGCTCCTGGATCGTGCCGGTCACCGGTGCGATCACGTAGGGGCCGCCGACGTCGGCCACCACGTGCCCGGCCCGCAGCACCCGCAGCCTCACGATGTGCCAGTGGGGCGTGTACACGATCGCGCTGACGGCGGCCGCGATCGCGGGCGTGTCGCCCGAGGAGAGCGCATTGAGCAGCGGTCGGGACTGGCGTACGTGGGCCTCGTCCTCGAGCGTCTCGCGGCCCGCGAGCTCGTCTTCGTAGATCTGCTTGGCGACCTGCTCGTCCACGGCGGCGACGGTGGCCGCGCTCGCGGCACCGCATCCTTGCGACCTCACCGCCGCAGCCGTCCCGGCGGCCGGAGCGTCGTCGCGGTCGGCATCGGATGTCGCGCCCGAGACGAGTGCGATCGCGAACCCGACCAGCACCAGTGTCCCGATCGCGCCGACCACCCGCCGGCCGCTGCGCTTCCGCCAGCCTCGCATGTACCGAAGTATCAGCCGCCGCGCGGAACGCAGCGTCAGTAGAGGATGAGGGCGCTGATAGCCCCGCACCGCTCAGGCCGCCGCGAGCTGCACGACGAGCAGCACGAGGATCGAGGCGAAGCAGAACACGTGCTGGCGGCAGATCGCGCGGGCCAGCTCGCTCTGGCGGGCTGCCGGGTCGGCCCGCGTCCCGAGCCGCACGG
>DATJOU010000254.1:0-12229 GCA_035506775.1 Solirubrobacteraceae bacterium
CCACGACCGCCCTCGTGCGGTCGCGGGGGGGAGCGTCAACCGTCGCGACAGCGGCGGGGGCAGCCTGGGAAGGTGCTCGGTCCTGGGCTTCCTGGAGGCGATTCAATGGCGCGGAGAGTCGGTGTGACGGCGGGCGATTCGGGTGAAGGGGTACTTCACCGTTCACGGTCCCCTCGACCCTTCGGGTGGACGTCTTGACGACCGCTCGGACGGGTGGACGTTTGTTCTAGTGGCCCATCATCCGTCGTTGTCTACGGCGCCTCCGGCAGCCGCCGCATCAGAGGCCCTTCAGCGAGAACACCGCCTTGATGTTGAGCGGGTTCGGAGGGGCTTCCAGGGCGATCTCCCGGTTCCAGCGGGCGAAGGTCAGCCCGCCCCCGTTGGCCCCCGGTTTCACCAGCGCGAGCGGGTATGGGTTGCCGGTCGCCGACACGTACAACGTCGCCCCCGTGGAAGGGTCCCGCAGCGCCACCGCCGGGTGTCCGGCGATCGTCCGGGTCCCCGCCCTCGTCAGCCCCGGGTGGGTGGCGAGGATCGTGCTCCGCACCGCCCCACGGCCGGGACCCACCACCACTTCGCTGGCATTTCGGGGTGCATGTGCCCGGAGGGCATCGGTCACCACTTCCGGGAGATCGGTGAGCGACGCCAGCGGTGCCAGTGGCCCGTGGTCGGCGGGCCCCTTCAACCAGCGCCCCGCGAGCCTCCCCGCGGCGGGCGCACCCACCAGCTGCTTCAGCAGGGCCGGGTTCGGTTTCACGTAGATCCAGCCGGCGTCCTGCACGAGCTGCGCCCGCAGGCCGTCGACGGAGACCGTGCCCCTGCCCCCGTGGCCCCGCACGAGTTCCATGTCGATCCCCAACCGCTGCCCCGGGCCGGCCACCGAGCCGCTCACGTGCACGGTGGCCGCGTCCCGGGCCGCCGCTTCGGCCCGTTCCATGACCCGGACCGGCGTCTCGGAGGCCACACCGTTGTCCCCGGCATGGCTCCCGCAGGCGCAAACCGCCGGGAGGAACGCCGCCAGCAGGATCCCTGCGGTCAACCTGCGGGCCGACGGCCGGCGGCGGCGCACCGCCGAGGCCCGGGGACGATGGACGGGAGAGCTCAAGCCACGACCACCATACGTGCCCGAATAAGATCGTCGGCGATGGAGCGGCGCGGGGCCCGCGGAGCGCTCCTGTGAGCTTCCAGCGAGAAGGAGAGGCCGATGACCGAGCAGAACCGCCGCCTGGTACTGGCGGAGCGCCCGAGCGGGATGGTGAACGACGGAAATGTGAAGATGGACCCCGGGGAGATCCCGGCGGTCGGGTCGGGGGAGGCGCTGGCGAAGGTCAGATACCTCTCGATCGACCCCACGATCCGCACCTGGATGGACGACGCCCCCGGCTACCTGCCCCCGATCGGGATCGGGGAAGTGATCCGCTCGGGAGGGATCGCCGAGGTCCTCGAGAGCAACTCCGACACCTATCAGCCGGGACAGCTGCTGTTCGGGATGACCGGGTGGCAGGACTACGTGGTGGCCGACGACGGCGCCCGGGCGATGCAGGCGATCCCGCCCGGGGTCCCTCCGACGACGGCCCTCGGGCTGCTCGGGATCACCGGCATGACGGCCTACTTCGGCCTCCTCGACGTCGGCAAGATGAAGGAGGGCGACGTGGTGGTCGTATCCGGGGCGGCCGGGGCGACCGGGTCGACGGTGGGACAGATCGCCCGCATCAAGGGTGCCGGCAAGGTGATCGGGATCGCCGGGGGCCAGGAGAAGTGCTCGTGGATCGTCGACGACCTCGGCTTCGACGCCGCCGTCGACTACAAGGGCGAGAACGTGGCCGCCCGCCTGCATGAAGAGGCCCCTGATGGGATCGACGTGTACTTCGACAACGTCGGTGGAGAGATCCTCAACACCTGTCTCGCCCAGCTCGCGATGAAGGGGCGGGTGGTGATCTGCGGGGCGATCTCCGGTTACAACGACCGCACCGGGATGACGGGGCCGGCCAACTACATCAACCTGATCCGGGTCCGGGGCCGGATGGAGGGCTTCCTGATCCTCGACTACTTCGACCGGCTCCCGGCCGCCCAGGCCGAGATGGCGGGGTGGCTGGCCGAGGGCAAGCTCAAGTCGGCCGAGCACGTCGTGGAGGGCCTCGACCGGGCCCCCGAGGCGCTGAACCTGCTGTTCACCGGCGGGAACATCGGCAAGGTGATCGTCAAGCTGTGAGGACGTCCGCCGGGGGCGGACGACGGGCGGGCCGGGAGCCTATTCCCAGGACAGGTTCCCGGTCTTCAGGGCCGCGTCCAGCGGGCCGAAGTATTCGCCTTCCTTGCCTTCGTTGCGCTTGATCGCTTCGCAGGGACCGCCCCCGACCTCGTAGTAGATCTTCGAGAAGCTGTTGGCGATCGACACCACGTGCTGGACCCCCTCGGGGAAGTATTTGGTGTTCTTCGCCTTCACTTCCGCGTTGGTGTAGGTGACCTGGTCGGTCGCGGGGGATGCGACCTTTTTGATGCCGGTTTCGAAGAGCGAGATCCTGCACCCTTCCATCGCATTGCGGAAGGTGATCGGGACCACTTCCGTGTTGACGATCGTTGCGTCGGGTTCCCCGCCGGCCCGATATTCGATGTCGATCGGACCACCGAACGACACTTTCGACGGGGGGAGTTCCTTGGTGCCGATCTTGGTGGTGGCGGTACTGCATTTGATGAAGTCGACGTCTACCAGGATCGTAAGCGTGGGGAACACGGTCTTGACGTGCGTTTTCGTGGTCTTCACACCCTTGCAGTGGATGTCGATGGCGTCGAAGCTGAGTTCCTGTTCGGAGCTGATGACGCCCACTTCCGCGGTCTTTTTGGAGTTGAACTGGTGGACTTCTCCACCTTCACGGGCGGACGCGGTCGCGGCGAGCGCAACGCACGCGAGCCCCGCCGCAAGGAGCGCGACCAGTGCCCTGAGATGCCCCATCGCCTGACGTGTCCTTCCTTGTCCGTTGGCGGGTCCGTTCCCGGCGGGTCCGTTCCCGCTTCTCCACCCCGGCGTCAGCCCTCCGCTGCCGCCATCCCGGCCTCCAGAAGCTAGCACGGGGACCGCGGCCCGGGCAACCCATGAACGGCGGCCCGTCAGGTTTGGCCCCACACGGTCGCGGGGGCGGGCTTCACCGCCCTGGGGGTGCTCGGGGGACCGCCGTCCAGCACCGACGACGAGGTTCATCCGCACGCTCGCCGGCGCCGATAGGTCCTCCATGGACGCGGTTCGGGCCGCACCCGCCCCCGACGCACCCGACGAGGATCGCAGGCCGGTCGCGCTCGTCCTGTTGGGATATGGGGCCACGGTCATGCTCCCCACGATCGGGATCCTCTTCGCCCTGGTCGCCGTCACACGTCCCGGCCGGTGGGCCAAGAACCAGGGCCTCCTGATGGTCGGGCTGGCGACGCTGATGATCGCGTTCGGGGTCGCCCTGCTGCCGATGGTGACCGAAAGCTACTTCGCCGGGCAGGCCGCCACGGCCAGCTCGGCGCAGGTGACGCCTGGCGAAGAACAGGAATCCAAGCGACGCTTCCGCGCCGAGATGTCCAGAGTCGAAAACGAAGCAGCCGCCATCCGAGAGCGGATCCGCCGTTCCCGTGCGCGGAGCGCGCAATGACCGCCGCCTGCCCGCACCTGCGAGCGGTCCTCGCGACCGCCGTGCTCGCTGCAGCGACGGCGGTCGCGGTGGGAGAGGCCCAGGCCTCCTCCCCGCACTCGGTCGGCAGCCCTGAACAGATCGCCTGGGTCCGACACGCCGCCGACAGGTTCCTGGGCGCCGAGCTCACGAAGAACGCCGGGGAAGCGTGTGCGGTGCTCAACGCCCCGATGCGGGCCACCGTGCACGGGAGCAGCTGTGAAAAGCGCTGGAAGACACGGCTGGCAAAGCTGCTCCGCGAGCCGGGCGAGCGCACCCGCCTGCGCACCGAGCGACGTGCCGTGGCCTCGGGGCGTGTGGTTGTGCGTGGCCACACCGCGTCGATCGACCTGCCCGAACCGCTTCTGCAGGGCCCCAACCGCTTCCGCTTCACCGAAAACTGCTGGATGCTCGAGCGCTGACGGTGCTCGCCCGAGGGTGACGTCGGCGACCGTCGCCGGCGCTGGTACGATGCCGCACCCTCGTGGACTCGCCAAACGTTGAGCTCGCACGCGTCGCGATGGACGCGTTCAACACCCGAGACCTCGAAACCTTCGACCGCTGCGTGGCCGAGGACTTCGAGTGGGTGACCGCTACCGCGTCGAACCCCGAGCCGAGGACCTACCTGGGACGGGCCGGAATCCGTGACTTCTTCGAGTACGTGGAGAACTGGAGGACGGTGGAGGCGCGGGTCGACGAGTGGCGTGATCTCGGCGACGACGTGCTGCTGGTCGGGGAGGTCACCTGGCGAGGTCCCAACCCGAAGCTGCTCGAAGTCACCTGCCCGCTGCTGTCGCTGTGGTCGTTCGAGGGCGGGAGGCTGAAGCGGATCGACAGCGCGATGGCCCCGGATGTGGTCCCGGCCACGCCCGCCGGCTGACCGGCCGGCGCCCCCACCGCGGCCGTCGGCGTCCGAGCCGCCGGCAGAGCGTTACGGGTACCCCCGCCGTTAGCCTGGGAGCATGACGGGGGCGCTGTACGGGCTGGCGAGGTTCAGCGTCCGCCACCGCCGTGCGGTGCTCGTCCTATGGCTGATCGTGACCGTCGCCGCGGTGGTCGTCTCCCACCGGCTCGGCGACACCACCAGCGACTCCCTGTCGCTGCCCGGGACCGACAGCCAGCGGGCCACCGACGCCCTGGAACACGCCTTCCCCGACCAGGCCAACGGCAGCAGCCCGATCGTGATCCACGCCCGGCAGGGCACACTCACCGAAACCCAGAACGCGCAAGCCGTGAACGCGGCGGCGGCCTCGGTGGCGAAGGCCCCCCACGTGGCCGGGGTCGTCAACCCGCTCACCCCTGCCGGGGCCGCCGCCCTCAGCAGGGACAAGACGACCGGCTACCTGTCGGTCACGACCGACGTCAGCCCGGGGGAACTCTCGAGCGGGGAAGCCCAGACGATCATCGACGCCGCCTCCCCCGCGAAGGACGCCGGCCTGACGGTTGAGACGGGTGGGCCGCTCGGGCAGAAGGTGTCCAAGCCCTCCACCGAGTCGAGCGAGCTGATCGGGATCCTCGCCGCGATGGTGATCCTCGCGTTCACGTTCGGGACCGTCGTCTCGATGGTCATCCCGATCATCGACGCGGTGGTGGCGCTCGCGCTCACACTGGCGATCATCAGGATGCTCGGCCACATCGTCACGGTTCCGACCGTGGCCCCGACCCTGTCCACGATGATCGGGCTCGGTGTCGGGATCGACTACGCCCTGTTCATCGTCACCCGCCACTTCCGCGGGCTCCGCGCCGGGCTCGGCGTCGAGGAGTCGATTGCCAGGGCGGGAGCCACCTCCGGCGGGGCGGTGTTCTTCGCCGGAGGAACGGTCGCCATCGCGCTCGCATCGCTGGCGGTGGCGGGCATCCCGCTGGTCACCTCGCTGGGCCTGATCTCGGCGATCGCGGTGGTGACGGCCGTGCTCGCGGCCCTGACCCTGCTGCCGGCGATCCTCGCGATCACCGGGGAGCACATCAACTCGCTGCGGGTGAGGACCCCGCCGAGTGACGAGCAGGCACGAACCGGGCGCTGGGCGAGGTACGCCAACTGGGTCGCGCGCCGGCCCCTGGTCGCGGGGCTGATCGCGCTGGCGGTCCTGATCCCCCTCACGATCCCGCTGCTCTCGCTACAGCTCGGCCAGCAGGACACGGCCGCCCTGTCCACCTCCACGACCGCGCGCCGCGCCTACGACCTGCTGGCGGCCAACTTCGGGGCGGGGGTGAACGGGCCGCTGTTGATCGCCGCCAAGCTCGGGACCCCGGCCGAGCCGCCCCCGGGGGGCGGGGGTGCCTCCGCCGGCCAGGACCCCCGGGCCGCCGACCCGCGGCTGCAGAGGCTCCTCCACGACGTCTCCACCACCGAGGAAGTGGCGGCCGTGACCCCGATCGCGATCGACAAGGCCGGCACGACGGCCTACTTCAACGCGATCCCGCAGAAGGGACCCGCCGAAACCGCCACCGCCCACCTGGTCGAACACCTCCGTTCGAGCGTGATCCCGGCTGCCGAGCAGGGGAGCGACCTGTCGGCCCACGTCGGCGGCAGCACGGCCGGGTACATCGACCTCGCCTCGCGCATCTCGGGCAAGCTGCCGCTCCAGATCCTGGTCGTGATCGTGCTGAGCTTCGCCTTGCTGACGGTGGCCTTCCGGACCGTCGTCGTCCCCGCCCAGGCGGCCGTCATGAACCTGCTCTCGATCGGGGCCGCCTACGGGGTGCTGACGGCGATCTTCCAGTACGGGTGGGGGTCGGGTGCGATCGGGCTCGAAGGAGGGGTCCCGATCGTCTCCTACGTTCCCCTGTTCATGTTCGCCGTCCTGTTCGGCCTCTCGATGGACTACGAGGTGTTCCTCGTCAGCCAGATCGAGGAGCACGTGCAGGCCGGCGAGGACAACCGCGCCTCCGTCACCTCCGGCCTGGTGACGAGCGGTCGCGTGATCACGGCGGCCGCCACCATCATGGTGTTCGTGTTCGGGAGCTTCGTGCTGAACGGGAACCCGACCGTGAAGCAGTTCGGAATCGGGCTGGCGGTGGCCGTGATCCTCGACGCGACCGTCGTGCGCTGCCTGCTCGTGCCGGCGCTGATGGTCCTGTGCGGCAGGTGGAACTGGTTGATGCCCAAATGGCTCGACCGGGTCGTCCCCAAGATCAGCATCGAGGGGGGCGAGTTCTTCTCCGCTCCGGCGGGTGAGGAGGCGGGTTAGCGTCTGTGATGGCCCGGAGAAGGACAACGATCGGGGCGTGGGCGGCGCTGCTGCTATCGGTCCTCGCGCCCCTGGCCGTCGCCCCGGGGCCGTCGAGCGGGGCCGTCGCTCCGGAGGGGCGGACCGCACGGCACCCCGCCTGCAACGAGGGGCCGACACGCCCGTGCCGGTTCTCGAACCCCGGGGATACCGTCCGATGCCTCTGGACCCCCACCCCGAACAGCGTCACCTGTGAGTTGGTGAAGACCGGACGGGCCTACCGCCTGCGACCGACCGGCCGCGCGAAATCAGTCCGGACGAGGTTCGCCCATCGAGGTGAAACGCTCCCCACCACCCAAACGGTCGTGTTCCCGGAGAAGCTCTCCTGCCGCGACACGCGGGTGACGATGACCTGTAACCAGGACGAAGGATTCGGCGAATTCAAGCTCGCGTTGCACGCCTCGCACGCGACCTAACAGTGAACCTGCTGAAGGGCCTGAGAAGTCTTCGAGTCGACCTCGCTGGTGAGTTCGCTGGCTTCCGAGGCCGGCGGGGGCACCGGGACTGTCTGGGTGCCGTAGTCGTACAGTTCCGTGTCCACTGACTCGCTCGTTCGTTCACCCTGATAGCAGAGTGGGACCTGCACCTGGTACCTGCGAACGAGGTTGTGCCCGTCGACCCACACATCGAACGGGAGGCTTTCCTGGCCGCTGATCCGCTTCAGGAACGCGGCCTCGTCCTGCGCCGCCGCACGGAGCCTCGCCGGAACAACCGTGGCATAGCGGCCGAGGTCGACGAGCACGTGGTAGTGGGTGGTCGGCACGCCTCGCAGCGTCTGGGTCCCCACGGTGGTCGCCTGACCGGCCGCCTTGAGGAAGTCGATCCACTGGGATGGGTCGCTGCTGGTGTTCAGGGAGCCGCTGCTCAGGCCGAGCGACTGCACGTAGGTCCCGAGGTTGATCCGCGCCCACGGCTTTCCCTTGATCGACTTGCCGGGAACCCGAATGTAGGCGTAGGGAAGGGCGAAGACCTCTTCCACCGTCTTGCCGTCCACGACCTCCCGAGGAGCAGCCCCGTGACGGCAGCGATCGGCGTGAGCGCCCGCCTCATCTCCCGAGACGCTAGCGACGGGGATCCGCGTGGTAGCGTCCGCTGCGCAGATCTCCGACACGCGAGTGAGGGGCGAGGCCGGATCGAATGGCACGGGTCGTGATCCTGGGGGGCGGAATCTGCGGGCTGGCCGGAGCCCTGATGCTGACGCGCGACGGACACGAGGTGACGGTCCTGGAGCGTGACCCCGCTCCCGTTCCAGAGTCGCCCGGCGAGGCGTGGGAGGACTGGGCGCGAGACGGGGTGACGCAGTTTCGCCAGGCCCACCTCCTCGCCCCGGGAGGCCGTGGGGTGCTGCAGGACACATTGCCGGACGTGCTCGACGCGTTGCGGGAGGCCGGCGCCCTGCGGTTCGACGCGATCGGGTTCCTCCCTCCGATGATCGCCGACCAGGGGCCGCGAGCCGGGGATGAGCGGTTCGTGACCTTCACCGCTCGCAGACCGGTGATGGAGCAGGTGCTGGGAGCGGCCGCGGAGCGCGAGCCGGGGCTGGAGGTCCGGCGCGGGACGTCGGTCGGGGCGCTGATCGCCGCGCCGCGAGCAGGCGTGACGCACGTGTCCGGGGTTCGACTCGACAGCGGCGAGACGGTGAACGCGGATGTGGTCGTGGACGCGATGGGTAGACGCTCTCAGCTGCCCAGGTGGCTCGCGGATGTGGGTGTAGGACCGATCGAGGAAGAGGCGGAGGACTCGGGCTTCATCTACTACGGCCGCTACTTCCGCAGCGGCGACGGGTCGACACCCCCGCCGTATGCCCCTCCGCTGACGCCGATCGGGTCGTTCTCGATCCTCACCCTCCCCGGCGACAACGGGACCTGGGCGGTTGGGTTCGTGACCGCCACCGGCGACAAACCCCTGAAGGGGCTTCGCCACCCGGACCGCTGGGAGGCGGTTCTTCGCGCCTGCCCCGCTCACGCCCACTGGCTCGACGGTGAACCGCTCAACGAGATGCAGGCGATGGGGGGCCTCGTGGACCGCTACCGTCGCCTGGCTCCCGACGGCCGCCCGTTGGTCACGGGAGTCGCCCTGCTGGCCGACGCCTACTCGTGCACCAACCCATCGCTGGGACGCGGCATCTCGCTCGGCCTGATGCACGCCCGCTGCCTGCGGGACACGGTCTCGTCGCTTGACGACGACGCCGTCGCGTTCGCCGAAGCCTGGGACTCCGCCACGGAGCGCGAGCTTACGCCCTGGTACCGGGAGACGCTGGAGGAGGATCGCTCGCGGCTGGCGGAGATGGAAGCGCTGCGCGAGGGACGAGAGCCGCCCCCGCCCAGCGAGGCATCGGCGCTCCGCAACGCGGTGATCGCCGCGGGCATGAGCGACCCCGACATCTTCCGGATCTTCCTCGACTCACGGGTTTGCATCAGGAGGCTCGGGGATGCGCTCTCAGATCCCGACGCGGCTGCGGGCGTCTTCGAGGCGGCCGCCGGGCAGTCCCCGTTCCCGTTCCCGGGCCCGGATCGCGACGAGCTGCTGCGGCTGCTGGGCTGAGGGCGTGTCACCACTGATGGTTGCCGGCAACTAAGCCCTCGCGCCCCCCTAGCCGCAGGGCAAGTGCTCTGGTAACGTCCGGCAGGGTTTCTGGCCGCACCGCGGGTCGACTCACAAGACAAGGGGGCAGGTAGTGATCGGTGAGCTTGTGGACGCGGCGAGCGGCGGTTCGAGATGGAGTGGACGCCGCAACGGACTCGCTTGGATGATCGCGGCTTTCGTGGCCTGCTTGAGCGCCGGGATGCCTGCGAGCGCCGTCGCTGCCGGGAACCACACCATCACCGCAGGGGAATCCCACTCCTGCGCCGCACTCGCCAGTGGCCGCGTCGAGTGCTGGGGCCTCAACGAATCCGGGCAGCTCGGCGACGGCACCCTTGAAGACAGCTACACGGCGGTTGAAGTGCAGGGCCTGACCGGCGCGACGCAGGTCTCGGCCGGTCGCGAACACACCTGTGCGGTGCTCTCCGGAGGCCACGTCGACTGCTGGGGCGCGGGCGGCGATGGCCAGCTCGGCGACAGCTCATACGAAGGCAGCGACGTCCCGGTAGAAGTCCAGGGTCTCACGGGCGCCACTCAGGTCTCGGCCGGGAACGACTTCACGTGCGCACTGCTCTCCAGCGGCCACGTGGACTGCTGGGGGTATGGCGGCGACGGTGAGCTCGGCGACGGGGTCAGCACCTACACCGACATCCCGGTGGAAGTGCAGGGGATGAGCACCGCGATCGAGATCGCATCCGGGGACGACCATGCATGCGCGGTGCTCTCGAACGGACATGTCGACTGCTGGGGCTACGGCGACTACGGCCAGCTCGGGGACGGTCACGAAGAAACCCGTTACACGCCCGTCGAAGTGCAGGGGCTGACGAGCGCCAACCACGTTGCCGCCGGGGGTTACCACACCTGCGCGGTGCTGTCGAGCGGCCACGTGGAGTGCTGGGGCTACGGCAGCGATGGCCAGCTCGGCGACGGCAAAAGCACGAGCGACGACACGCCGGTCGAAGTGCAGGGACTCAGTAACGCGATCCAGATAGCGGCCGGCAGCTACCACACATGCGCAGTCCTGATCTCCGGTCAGCTCGACTGCTGGGGCGATGGCAGGGATGGCCAACTGGGTGACGGCGCAGAGGGCGACTCCCCGACGCCGGCGGCGGTAACAGGCATCACAGACGGCATCCAGGTGACGGCAGGCGGTGAAGACTCGTGCGCCCTGCGAAGTTCTGGCCACCTCGAGTGCTGGGGAGCAAACGAATACGGTCAGCTCGGGAACGGGACGGCCGAATACGCCTACAGACCGGTCGAAGTCCACGGTCTCACCACCGCCACCCAAGCGTCGGCCGGCGAATACGACACCTGCGCCCTGCTCTCGGCAGGCCACGTCGACTGCTGGGGCTACGGCATATACGGGCAGCTGGGTGACG
Source organism: Solirubrobacteraceae bacterium (assembly GCA_035506775.1). GTDB lineage: Bacteria > Actinomycetota > Thermoleophilia > Solirubrobacterales > Solirubrobacteraceae > Palsa-744. The sequence goes on from DATJOU010000254.1 coordinate 10,843, forward strand.
GGAACACCGAAAGCAGCTACACGCCGGTGGAAGTCCAGGGTCTCAGCGGCGCCACGGAAGTCTCGTCCGGTGGAGACCACTCGTGCGCGGTCCTGTCCGGTGGAAATGTGGACTGCTGGGGCTACGACGGGCTGGGGGAGCTCGGCAACGGCAGCGAGGAAAGCAGCGACGTGCCGGTGGAAGTACAGGGGCTCACCGCCGCGACGCAGGTTTCCAGCGCCTGGTATCACAGCTGCGCGCGGCTCTCCGGCGGCCACGCCGAGTGCTGGGGTTATGGGGTGTACGGACAGCTCGGCAACGGCAGCGAAGAAGACAGCGACGTGCCAGTGGAAGTACAGGGGCTCACCGACGCGACACAGGTCTCCGGCGGTTGGTACCACAGCTGCGCGCTCCTCTCCGACGGCCATGTGGACTGCTGGGGTTACGGCGGGGACGGAGAGCTCGGCGACGGCGGCGAGCAGAGCAGCCTGACCCCGGTCGAAGTCGCCGGCGTGACGAACGCCACGCAGATCGCGGCCGGCCAGTACGACACCTGCGCTGTGCTGTCGACGGGTCACGTCGAGTGCTGGGGCTATGGCGCATACGGGCAGCTCGGCGACGGCACGGCAGGCAGCTCCGACACCCCGGTCGAAGTGCAGGGCCTGAGCACGGCGACACAGGTTACGACCGGCTACTACTCATCATGTGCCCTGCTGACCGGCGGGCAGGTGGATTGCTGGGGCTACAACGGGTTGGGCCAGCTGGGCGACGGCAACTTCGAATCCAGCTACGTGCCGACGCAGGTGAGGCACCTCGCGACCGCCGTTGAGGTGACGGCCGGCGAATACCACACCTGTGCCGTGCTGGCGAGCGGCCACGTCGACTGCTGGGGCTACAACTACGACGGCGAGCTCGGCAGCGGGCGCTCGTGGAGCGAAGTGCCGACAGAAGTCCTCGGTGTCTCGCTCGCGGAACCCCCCGGCGTAGAAACGGGGGCGGCCGAAGAAGTCACCGCCGAAACCGCGGTGCTCCACGGGACGGTCGATCCCGAGGGTGAAGAAGTCACCAGCTGCACGTTCGAATACGGGCAGACGACCTCCTACGGGTCGAGTGTCCCGTGCTCGCCGGCTCCAGGGTCGAGCAAAGTGAAAGTGACGGCAAACGTCTCCGGCCTCACCACGAACGCGGTCTACCACTTCCGCATCACCGCCACCACCGCGGCCGGCACGACGACGGGACACGATCGCGACTTCACCCTGCTGCTGACCAGCTCGACGAGCGAAAGCACCAACGCGATGGTGCCGGCCAAAGCAACCGACGGCAACCTGTCCGTGGAAGCGAGCGGCGGAACCGGACGGGTCACGATCGGGCAGTACGGGCCGAACATCGGGGGACCGTCACTGGTGCA